>NZ_JBQGCX010001213.1:0-13729 GCF_052038725.1 Actinosynnema sp. | reverse complement strand
GCCGCGCGCCTCGGCTGCTCCAGCCAGCCCTCGGCGACCATCCCGTCGAGCACGTAGTCCCACCGCGCGCGCAGGTCCTCGGCCGCCTCCGGGTCGTCGGGCGCGGAGGCGTAGCGGTAGGGGGACTGGAGCAGCGCGGCCAGGTAGGCGGCCTTCGCCGGGTCGTCGCCGAGCCCGCTCACCGGCGTGCCGAAGTACGCGCGCGCCGCCGCCTCGACCCCGTACGCGCCCCTGGCGAAGAACGCCGTGTTCAGGTAGGCGCGCAGCACCTCGTCCTTGGGCACGTCCTGCCCGATCTTCAACGAGATCAGCAGCTCCCTGCCCTTGCGCCCGAGGGTCTGCTCCTGGGTCAGGTAGTAGTTCTTCACGTACTGCTGCGTGATCGACGACCCGCCCTGCAGCTCGCCGCCGCCGAGGTTGTTCTTCACCGCCCGCAGCAGCCCGGTGAGCGACACGCCGGGGTCGTCGTAGAAGGACCGGTCCTCGGCCGCGAGGACGGCGCGCCGCACCACCTCGGGGATGTCGTCGAACCCGACGGACTGCCGGTTCACCCCGACCTGGGCGATGCGCGAGCCGTCGGCGCGCAGGAACACGGTGGCCTCGCGGATGGCGAAGTCGTTGGGCTCGGGGATCTCCACGGTCCGCACGGCCACGGCGAGCCCGCCGAGCGCCAGGGCCGTCACGGCGGCGAGCGATCCGGCGGTCCAGGCCAGTCGCCGCGTCCACCGGCCGGTCGGGCGGTCGGGCGGGGGCGCGTCGGCGACAGCGGGGTCGGGCGGGATCTCGGGTGCTTCGTCGGTGTCCATCACCTGTGTTCACGACGCCGCGCGCCGCCGGGTTGCCGGGGAAGGGCCGATCACTTTCCGCAACCACCGGGAACCGCGGAACCCGAGCGGCGCGCCCATTCACACCGCGCCCCCTAGAAAGGGCCACCCGGCCGCCCCCCGAACGTGCACCCGCCGCTTTTTCCAGCACCCGTTCAGCCCCACCGCTAACACCCCCTCCCACCAGGGCGATTGCCGAGTGCCGCACGGCATCCGCTTCCTCGGAAGGGTATTTCCTTGTCACTGTTACACAAGCCCCGCAGTGCCGCAGAAAAACTCCCCGCTCCCCCGACCGGACCGGCCGCGCACGACAAGCTCCCCTCCCTCACCGGTCTCCGCTTCGTCGCCGCCTTCGTGGTCTTCGGCTTCCACGTCGACGCCATGGGCCTGTTCGAGGGCACCGCCCTCGACGCCCCCGTGCACGCCGTGTTCGGGCAGGGCGCCACCGGGGTCGGGTTCTTCTTCCTGCTGTCCGGTTTCGTGCTCACCTGGTCCGCCCGCCCCGGCACGACGGCCCGCGCGTCCTGGCGGCGTCGGGCGGCGAAGGTGCTGCCCAACCACGTGGTGGTGTGGCTGCTCGCGCTGGCCGCCCTGGTGGTGACCGGCGGGGGCGCGCCCGCGCTGCCGTCGCTGGTGGGGTTGCCGCTGCTCCAGGCGTGGATCCCGGTGCAGGACGTGTACTTCGGCGTCAACACCCCGGCCTGGTCGCTGTCCTGCGAGGTCGCGTTCTACGCGGCGTTCCCGCTGCTGCTGCGCTGGGTGACCGGCGTCCGCCCGAGCCGCCTGTGGCCGCTGGCGGGCGCGCTGGTGGCCGCGGTCCTCCTGGTGCCGGTGCTGGCGACGCCGATGCCGGGCGAGCTGGAGTACTGGTTCGTCTACGTCTTCCCGGTGACCAGGGGCCTGGAGTTCGCGCTGGGCGTGGTGCTGGCCCGCGTCGTGAAGGCGGGTCTGTGGCTGCCGCTGCCGCTGTGGCTGGCGGGCGCGCTGTCGGTGGCCGCCTACGCGCTGTCGAGCCGGCTGCCGGACAGCTTCGGCTACGTCGCGGGCACCGTGGTCCCGCTGGCGCTGCTCATCCCGGCGGCGGCCGTGGCCGACCTGCGGGGCAGCCGCTCGCCCCTGCGCGGGCAGTCCCCGGTGCTGCTGGGCGAGATCTCGGTCGCCTTCTACCTGCTGCACCAGCTCATCCTGCGGGTCGCGGAGTCCCTGCTGCCGCTGGGCGGGCTGACGGCGGCGGGCGCGCTGCTGATGACCGGCCTGCTGCTCCTGGCCTCGCTCGCGGCGGCCTGGCTGCTGCACCGCTGGGTGGAGCAGCCCGCGATGCGCCTGCTCACCGCGAACCGCGCGCGGGTGTGAACTCACGCGCCAGGATCACGCTTCAGGAGCACGCGTCAGGAGCACGCGTCAGGGGGCCGCGCCGGGCACGGCCCCCTGCGACGCGGGTGGACGCGGCGCCCGGTCGGTCCGTCGACCGAGCGCCATCAGTCCTCCCTCAGAGCGCGCCCAGCGGGGCCTGGGCGTCGAGCGCCGCGCGGACCTCGGCGGGCAGCTCCAGCTCGATCCCGTCGAGCGCCTCGTCCAGCTGCGCCACGCTGCTCACGCCCAGCACCGGCATCACCGGGAACCCGGCCCCGGCGCCCGCCATCCACGCCAGGGACAGCTGGTTCGCGGTGACGCCCAACCGCTCGGCCTGCTCGCGCAGGTGCGCCAGCCGCCGCTCGTTGACCTCGTCGCGGTACTCCGGCGACAGCTCCTTGTCCGGCTTGGTCAGCGCGCCCTGCAGCAGCGGCGAGTAGCCCTGGAGCACCATGCCGTGCTCGCGGGCGTGCGCGACCATCTCGGCGCTGAGCGGGCGCTGCGGGCGGATGTCGAACGACGGGTCCGGCCACAGGTAGGAGTGCCGCACCTGGATCACCCGCGCCGGGGCGATGTCGTCCGAGGACGCGGCCAGCTCCGCGTTGCCGCGCAACGTCTCCGGGTCCGAGTTGCTGGCGCCGATCACGCCGACGCGGCCGTCGCGGACCAGCTCGGACAGCGCGCCCGCCGACTGCTCCAGCGGGGTCTTCGGGTCGTCGCCGTGGGTCAGGTAGACGTCGATGCGGTCGGTGCCCAGGCGCTCGGCGCTGAGCGCGAACTGCTTGTGGATCACGCTGGGGTCCAGGCCCTCGGCGGACTCCGGGAACGGGCCGTCGAGCGGGTCGGGCAGGCAGCCGACCTTGCTGGTCAGCAGCACCTCGTCGCGGGCGCCGGTGTCGGCGAGCCAGCGGCCGATGAGCAGCTCGGACTCCTCGCCGGTGCCGCCGGGGGCCCAGAACGCGTAGCAGTTGGCGGTGTCGACGACCCGGCCGCCGCGCTCGGCGAACCGGTCGAGGATCGCCCTGGAGGTGGCCTCGTCGACGGTGGTGCCGAAGTACATGGTGCCGAGCGCCACCCTGGTGCCGCGCAGTCGGGTTAAGACCTCGTCGCCGTAGGCGGTGGTGAGCATGGAGCTTCCTCTCGTGGATCGTGGGGACGGCCCTCGTCGGGGCCGGGGGTGCGGCGGCGGGCGGTGACGCTACCGCAGGCGAAGGCGACCACGTCGGCGGCGGCGAGCACGAGCCTGCTGGCCGCCGCGGCGGCGACCGCCTCCGCCGGTGGCAGGAGCGTGGCGAGCGAGACGGCCAGCAGCGCCTCCCGCACGCCGATGCCGTCCGGGACCACCACGACCAGGCTCGCCACCGACGTGGCCAGCGCGAACCCGCCGACGCAGGGCAGCAGCGCCGCGACCGGGTCGGCGCCCAGCGCGACCACCAGCAGCCACAGGTGCAGCCCCGTGACCACCCAGGACACCGAGCACAGCCACACCGCGCGGCTCAGCACGTCCTGGGGCACCTCGACCAGCCGCCTGGCCAGCGCGGGCAGCCTGCGCACCAGGCGCACCGCCACGGCCAGCGCCCACGGCAGCACCAGCAGCGCCACGGCCGCCAGCGCCGCCGCGCCGAGCGCCGTCCAGCCGCCGTGGACGTAGCGCAGCAGGGTGGGCAGGCCGAGCGCCGCGCCGGTGGCCAGCGACACGGCGGCGTAGAGGCCGAAGGTGGCGGTGAAGTGGAGGACCGTGATGCCCGAGGACGCCGCGAGCCTGGTCTGCAGGACGATCGACCACATCACCCCCGGCACGTACTTGCCGAGGCTGCCCGCCGCGAACAGCTTCACCGCGAACAGCCTGCCCAGCGGCCGGGACAGCGCCTGCAGCGGTTCGCGCCAGGACAGCGCGGTCAGCCACAGCCCGGCCAGCGCGGCCAGCAGCGCGGGCAGCAGCCACGGGCCGAGCCTGCCGAGGGCGGCGCCCGCGGCCTCGCGGTCGGCGGCGAGCGAGCGGCCGAGGAACCCGGCGCACATCAGCACGACCAGCGCGGTGGTGGCGCGCCGCACCCAGGTGCGGCGCAGGAGGGCGAGGGCGCGGGCCCGCCACAGCGGTGGGGCGGGCGTTGCGGTGGCGCTCACGCGCGCTCCCCGTTCGCGTACAGCCTGCGGAACGACGGTGCGGTCGCCCAGCGGGCCGCGCCGACCAGCGCGGCGGCGCCGGTGGTGGCGTTCATCAGCAGGTGCAGCCCGGCCATCAGCGGGAACTGCCGCGCGCCCGCCGTCGCGCCGAGGAACTTGAGCAGCCGCCGCTCCTCCACCGCGAACAGCGCCGCGCCCGCCAGCGCGGTGACCGCGCCCGCCGCGGGCCACAGGACGGCGCCCGCGAGGCCCGCGAGCACCAGTCCGGTGCCCGCGACCGCGCCCGGCCGGTAGGCGGTGTCGGTCAGCTTGGGCCTTGCCCTGCCCCGGTCGGCGAACAGCGCGACCAGCGGCACCGACCGGCGGTACTGCTTGCCCAGCAGCACGCCGAGCCGGTCGTCGTCGTCGTGGCGGCCCAGGATCGTGGCGTCGATCCACACCGTGGAGATCTCGGACAGCCGGGCGCCGTACTCGACGTCCTCGGTGGCCCGCAGGCCGGTGTCCAGCGGGCCGGCCAGCTCGTAGGTCTCCCGGCGCATCGCGCCGAGCGAGAAGTTGCACAGCCGCGCCTCGCCGGAGCTGCGCACCCGCCAGAAGTGGCCGTGCAGCACCTTGTACCGCTCGACGGGCCCGTCGTCGACCAGCGGTTCCTTGTCGTAGATGCCGCCGACGAAGCCGAGCCTGCGGTCCGAGCCGAGCATCCGCACCGCCCGCTCCACGGCCTGCGGCGCGAGGGCGATGTCGGAGTCGAGGAAGAACAGGACCTCACCGGTGCTGCGCGCCACGCCGGTGTTGCGCGCCGCCGAGGGCCCCTCGTTGGCGGTGCGCACGAGCGTGCAGGGGAACTCGGCGGCGATGCGCGGGGAGTCGTCGGTGCTGCCGTCGTCCACGACCACGATCTCGATCTTGGGGTAGGTCTGGTCGAGGACGGCCTGGAGGCACTGGCGCAGCGTCTTGGCGTAGTTGTAGTTGGGGATGATGACGGAGACGGTCGGGTAGTCCGGTGTGGACGGCATCGGGTTCACCTCAGAACAGCCTGCCCGCGGCCAGGAGCACCAGCCACAGCCCGGCGTTGACCAGCAGGGGCACGTCGCGCAGCACGTCCCGGCCCGGTTCGCCGCCGCTGCGGCCGACCGTGACCAGCTGCAGGTAGCGGGCCAGCGCGAACACCGCGAACGGGAGGGTGAGCACGGCGAGCAGCGCGCCCTCG
The DNA here is from genome assembly GCF_052038725.1 of Actinosynnema sp. Classification (NCBI taxonomy): domain Bacteria; kingdom Bacillati; phylum Actinomycetota; class Actinomycetes; order Pseudonocardiales; family Pseudonocardiaceae; genus Actinosynnema; species Actinosynnema sp. Next base: position 8,215 of record NZ_JBQGCX010001213.1, on the reverse strand, counting down.
GGACGTCCGGCCTCCAGCAGGTGCAGGAAGTAGGTGATCAGCGTGGAGCCGACCAGCACCGCCATCAGCTGGTCCAGCAGCGGCACCGAGTAGCCCGCCAGCGCGGGGCGGGTGACGGCGGCGTCGCCCGCGCTGGCCACGGCGGCCAGCTCGTGCCTGCGCTTGCCCAGCGACAGCAGCAGGCACACGCAGTAGACGCAGGCGATGAGCGTCGGGCTGAACGGCGCGCCCACGGCCAGGCACCCGGCCGCCGCGCGCAGCACGAACCCGAAGGCCACCACGCTGATGTCGACCAGCGCGTGGTGCTTGAGCACCAGGCAGTACAGCAGGTTCAGCACCAGGTAGGCGGCCACGGCGGCGCCCGCCAGCGGCGGCAGCACCACGACCGCGGCGCCGATCACCGCCAGGCAGGCCGCGCCCAGCAGCAGCGCCAGCCCCGGCCCGACGCGCCCGCTGGCGATCGGGCGCTCCCGCTTGGTGGGGTGCAGCCGGTCGCGCTCGCGGTCCAGCCAGTCGTTGAGCACGTACACCGAGCTGGACGCGGCCACGAACGCGAGCAGCGCGGCGGGCAGCAGCCAGGGCTGCCGGGTGACCGAGGTCGGGTCCACCGCGAGCGGCGCGATCAGGACGAAGGCGTTCTTGACCCACTGGCGGGGCCGCAGCAGCGCCAGCCACGCGGGCATCCGGGAGCGGCGCTTGACCGGCGGGTCGACCTTGGTGACGACGTGCACCGCCGTCTCGGGCAGGGGCAGGTCCTGGCCGCCGACGCGGTAGGGCGTGAGCGCGGGAACGGGAGTCGTGGTCATGACCGCGCCCCGTTCAGGACGGCCCGGTAGGCCTCCTCGTGCGCGTCGAGGAAGGTCTCCCCGCCGAACAGCTTGATCGCGGCCTCCTGGCCGACCTGCCGGTCCTCGGCGGGCAGTGCCGCCATCTCCAGCAGGGCCTCGCGCAGCGCCACCGGGTCGCGCGGCTCCACCAGGCGGCCGAAGCCGGTGGCCTGCACCGGGTGGTTGGCGCCGGGCAGGTTGGTGGTGACCGACGGCTTGCCCGCCATCATCGCCTCCACCTGCACGATGCCGAAGGACTCGGAGATCGAGGGCAGCGAGAAGACGTCGATCGAGGCGTAGAAGTCGCGCACCCGGTCGCCGCGCAGCAGCCCGGTGAAGCGGATGCGGGAGTCGGTCCCGGCCTCGGCGCGCAGCTGCTCGATGTTGCTGCCGCCCGCGACGGTCGTGTAGTCGCCCGCGATCAGCAGCCGGGCGTCCGGGTCGTCGATGCCCCGGAACGCGCGGATCAGGTACTCGATGCCCTTGTCCACGGTGATGCGGCCCATGAAGCCGATGTGCAGGCCGTCGCCGTCGCGCATGGTCGGCTCGCCGCCGCTGCGGTCCACGCACGGCGACGGGATCGGGCGCAGCGGGCGGCGCTTGATCACCGACCAGATGCGGGAGTCGCGGGCCTGGTCCTCGGTGTTGGTGATGACGAGGTCGGCCTGGCGGATGGCGACCGCGCAGGAGGTGTCGACCGCGCGCATCCCGAACCGGTTGATCGGGCTGTCCGGCAGGAAGGTGTCGATGTGGTAGGTCACCACCATCGGGGTCTTGCGGCGCAGCGCGGCGACGAACGCGGCCTCGGGGTTGGGCAGGTGCACGTGGAGCAGGTCGGAGCGGGCCGCCAGGCGCGAGGCAAGCAGCGGCAGGTGCGGGGCGATGAAACCCCGGCTGATGTGGGCCATGACCGGGGCGCGGAAGACGTGCACGCCGTTGATGACCTCGTGGGACGGCAGCGAGCGGTCGTGCCGGGCGCAGACCACGGCGACCTTCCAGCCGCGACCGGCCAGGCCCTCGGCGGTCAGGCGGGCGGCCTCGGTGAGGCCGGAGACGTAGGGCGCGTAGTAGTCCAACATCACCGTGACGTCGAACCTGTCGGGCATCCGCATGGTGGAGATCCCTCTCGGTGGCGCGGCGGGCGCGGTCTGCGCCCGTGCGGTGCGGGTTGGTCTGGTGGTTCTTCGGGCGTGCTCCAGCGGCGCGGGCCCTCGATCGCGGAGGGGGCGCGCGTGGTGCTCAGGGGGGGTCAGCCGGCGTCGCGGACGACGAGGGTGAACTCCTGGACCGCGTGGTCGGAGAAACCGGGGCTGGCGGTGAACCGGTAGTCCGGGACCGAGGCCCCGCCGGTGGTGAACAGCCAGTCCAGGCGCCACACGCGGGGGACCGGGTAGTCGGCCAGCGGCCAGGAGAACGCGGGCAGCGGGCCGTCTCCGGGAGAGTGCGTGGTCGCGCCGTCGAGACCGAGCAGGCTCCCCATCCAGGGCGAGTTGAAGTCGCCCGCCACGACGGAGGTGTTCGGGTTGGCCGCGAGGTCGGCGCGCAGCTCGGCCAGCTCGCGGGTGCGCCAGTCGTGCTGCTTGGCCAGGAAGTTCCAGAACCGGCTGCCCAGCGGGTTGTCGCCGACCCGGAACGGGACCGGGAAGTGGGCGTTGTAGACCGACAGCACCCGGTCGCCGACGCGCAGGTCGGTGCGCTGCGCCTTGCGGCCCTGCCAGTACCAGGCGTCGTCGGTGGACGGCACGTCGCGGGAGTGCGTGGCGGCGATGGGCAGCCGGGTCAGGGTGAGCAGCTCGCCCTCCACCACGGCCTGGTAGCCGGGGAACTCGGCGCGCAGCCGGTCCAGGTGGTCGATCAGGATCGGGCCCTCGCCCTCCCAGTGCAGGTACTCCTGCAGGAGGTAGACGTCGGCGTCCTTCTCCCGCAGGAACGCGTAGAACGCCTCGGGGTCGTCGGCCATCTCCCAGTAGTCGCTGTTCCAGGAGACGACGGAGATCCGCGCGTCGCCGGGTCCGGCGGGGCCGGTGTCGCCGCGCCAGCCGGGGCCGACGCCCGCCAGGTAGCCGCCCGCGAGCAGCAGCGCCAGCAGGAGCGGGGTGAGGCGGCGGCGGACCGGGCGGGCCAGCGGCACGACGGCCAGCAGCAGTGCGGGGACGGCGACCAGCGCCACCGGGGGCACGGCCTCCAGCAGGAACCACACCCACCAGCGGCCGGTCAGGGCCACGTGCAGGAGCAGGAAGAGCGACCACGCGGCGGTGGCGGCCACGACGAGCCGGGTGCCCAGGCACCAGCGCGGTCGGGCGGTCGGCGGTGCGGTGCTCGGTCGTTCGGTGCTCGGGTTCTCGGTGCTCGGGTTCTCGGCGTCAGGGGGGTCGGTGGACGGCCTTGGGACGACGGCCGGATCGGTGGTGGACATGCCTGTGTCGCTTCCTGTGGGCACGACGGGGTGAGGTGGCCGGCGCCGATGACGGCCACCTCCCAGGGGACTGCTCGAAAAGGGGTGGAGCGCTCAGAAGAAGACCTTGGCCAGCGACAGCGCGCCCTGCTTCCACGGCTCCTGGCTGGTGCGGCCGGTCGCGCCGGACGACCTGGTGCTTGCCGCGGCGCGCGCGCCGCGCCACCAGTCGTAGGTCTGCAGGATGGCGTCCTGGTTGGACATCCTCGGCGTGAAGCCGAGCCGGTCGCGGATCTTGTCCACGCTGACGTAGGAGTCGGCGAGCAGCTTGAACAGCAGCCGCCCGTACACCGGGGACATGCCCGTGCGCTCCAGGGCGCTGAGCACCGCGACCGCCGGGCGGCCGGGGATGGAGCGGACGCGCTTGCCGTGCCCTGCGGCGTCCAGCACGGCCTGGAAGTCCTCGCGGAGCGTGCCGAACCGGGCGGCGCCGACGTTGAACGTGTCGTTGACGCGGTCGGCGGGCGCGGTGAGCACGGTCTGCACCGCGTCCACCAGGTCGGACAGCGCGAGCATCTGGATGCGCACGTCGCCGCGGCCGAGCACCGGGAAGTTCCGGCCCTCCTCGGCCCACTGGTAGAGCATGTCGAACAGCCCCATCCGGCCGGGCCCGAGGAAGGTCTTGGGCCGCAGCACCGGCAGCAGCATCCCGCCCGCCCGGTACCGGTCGGCGACGACCTCGGCCTCGGCCTTCGCGCCGCTGTAGGTGTCGACGGGCTCGCGCGGGTGCTCCTCGGTCGTGGGCACGATCTTGGGCAGCCCGTAGACCGCGGTGGACGACACGTGCAGCACGCGCGGGACGCGGGCGACGCGGGCGGCTTCGAGCACCGTCGTGGTGCCCTCCACCACGATCGAGCGGATGTCGGCCGCCGGGTAGCTGGGCAGCGCGGAGGCGCAGTGCACCAGGGCGTCGGCGCCCGCCACGGCCCGCGCCACGGCGGCCTGGTCGCGGATGTCGCCGGTGAACGGCACCAGCCCCGGCGCGGGCTCGATCGGCCGCAGGTCGAAGGCGCGCACCTCCACGCCCTGCGCCCGCAGGCTGCTCACCAGCTGGGAGCCGAGCACCCCGGCCGCGCCGGTGACCGCGATCCTGGCGGGCAGCTGCCCGTTGCCCGCGCCTTCAACCGGAGTCACCACAGCGAGCTCACCCTCTCCTTGACGAAACGGCCGACGAGCTTGGTCATGCCCTGGTCGAGCACGGCCTCGAACGCGTCGAGGAAGCGCTCGCACTCCTCCACCCCGGCGACCAGCGGCGGCGCGACGATCATCGGGCTGCGGCCGTTGAGGGTGTTGTAGGTGTAGATGTCGTGCTCGCGGTAGAGCGCGTCGATGACCGCCGCCGTGATGATCTTGGTGCGGATCAGCGGGTCCTTCGCGGGTCCGCCCACCGGCAGCTTGCCCACCAGGTCGAGCACCTTCGGCCCGCCGGACAGGAAGACCCCGTGCAGCGCGCCGGAACCGGCCACCTCGGAGATGAGGTCAGGGTAGGTCTTCTGGATGCGCTCCAGCCCCGGCCGCAGCACCCCCTCGATGACCCGCGCCCGCGCCGGGAAGTCCTCGTCCACGGCCACCGAGATCGCCTCGAGCGCGGTCGCCGCCTCCTCGCCGAACCCGTAGTAGGTGGTCGACGTGGACTGCATCATCGCGTCGGTCATGTTGTCGTAGACCTTGCGGAACAGCGGTTCCCGCGCGATGTAGGCGGAGATGGAGGACTTGCCGCCGCCGAACGACTTGGACGTGGTCACCACGTCCGGGACCAGGCCCTCGTAGCGGGTGAAGTAGAACAGGCTGCCGGTCTTGCCCCAGCCGGTGTAGATCTCGTCGAAGATCAGCACGATGTCCTCGGCGGTGCACAGCTCCCGCAGCCCGCGCAGGAACTCCTCCGAGCACCACCGGATCGTGGAGGCGCTGAACGGTTCGATCAGCAGCGCGTACACGTCGCTGCGCCCGTTGGCGTCGCGCGCCTCGGCCAGCGCCTGGCGGACCGAGTCGAGGTCGCCGTAGGAGAAGGTGCGGATGCCGGGGATGGTGGGGAACGCGAAGTGGTTCTGGGTGCTGCCGGTCAGGCCGCCGGAGCCCAGCAGCTTGCCGTGGAAGCTGATGTCCGAGCGCAGGATCGTGTTGCGCTTGCCGCCGTGGTACTTGTAGGCGAGCTTGACCGCGCCCTCGACCGCCTCGGCGCCGGAGTTCGGCAGGAACGAGCGGTTGAGGTCGCCGGGCAGCAGCTGCGCCAGGTTGTGGCCGAGCGCGGCCAGGTAGGGCGAGAAGTAGGTCTTGTGCACCTCCATCCGCTGCTTCTCCTGGAAGCGGCGGCGGGCCTCCAGGATGCGGGGGTGGTTGTGGCCGTGGTTGAGCACGCCGACGCCCCCGGTGAAGTCGAGGATGCGCCGCCCGCTCTTCGTCCACAGGTAGGCGCCCTCGGCGCGCTCGACCAGCTCCCGGCCGAAGCCGAACGAGGTCATCAGCCGGACCTGGCTCTTGTTGATGTACCGGCGGTGGAGGTCGTGGACCGCGTCCACGTCCAGCCGCTCCGCCTCCTCCAGACCGATCAGGTCTGCCATCGCTGCCGCTCCTCTGCACGGGGTGGGCGCCGTGTGTGGGAACGCTCCCAGAGGGGAGCGGTCCACCGCCTCGGCGATCTCGTGCAGCCAAGCTCGCACGGCGCGGGAGCACCGGTCGAGGGATCGGGGATGTCAGCAGGCGGACCGGCCGGAAGTGGACAGCGGCTACGTTCCGTCGCCATTCAGTTGTCGATCAGCGGTTCGATCCCGCCTGACCTGGACTTTCCCTTCGCCCCGGTGACCTTGGGTCACGGGTTGGGCGTTCTCGCGCCCGCGGCCTCCGCCGCGTCCGCCGCCTCGCGCCTGCCGACCAGCAGCCCGGCCTGGAAGCGGCTGTCCGCGCCCAGCTCCTCCATGAGCGTGGAGATGTACCTTCGGCAGGTTCGGGTCGCCATGCCCAGGCGGCGCGCGATGACCTCGTCCTTGAGGCCCATGCCCATGAGCCGCAGGATCGACGCCCGCAGGTCAGCGCCGGGGCTGTGCCCGTCGTCGGCCTCGGCGGCGTCCGGGCCGGGGAAGGGCGTGCCGACCTGCCAGGCGGCCTCGAAGGAGCGGCACAGGTAGGCCACGAGCGTCGGGTCGGTGACCACCGCGGCCCCAGGGGCCTCCTGCCCGCGCCGCTCCTTGGGCACGAACGCGATGCGGCGGTCGTAGATGATCAGCCGCTCGGACAGCTCCTCGGCGGTGCGCACCTCGCCACCGGCGTCGTCGACCCGCTTGGCGTACGCCCAGGTGGCCATGCTGGAGCGGGCCGTGTGCTGGTAGAGCGTGCGGATGCGCACGCCCCGGCGCAGCAGCTCCTGGGTGTGCACGAGGTCGGCCTGCAGCAGGTGCGCGGCCCGCCCGCCGCCGGGCTGCAGCGCCATCCGCTCCTGCGCGCAGCGGCGCCTGGCGAGGTCGAGCTCGCGCCGCACGTCCGCCGCGCTGTCCAGCACGCGGATCGGGACGTTCTCGCCGGTGTCGCGCTCGGTGGAGCGGTAGACGGTGGTCAGCGAGCGCAGCTGGCGGTGGATGCGGGCCACCTGGCCGCGCTGGCGGGAGATCGAGACCTCCAGCGCGGAGACCAGCTCGGCCTCCACGATCTCCGGGTCGAGCGGGGCGGCCGGGCACCCGTCGGGGGCGTCGCTGAGGAGGCGCAGCTCCCGGAGCCGCTTGCGGGCCTCGACCACCCGGCGGAGCTCGACGTCGAGCTTCTCGGAGATCTCCTCGTCGACGAACGCGCCCGCGCGCACCGCGGCTTGGTAGGCGTCGACCACGACGTCGTCCAGAAAAGGACGTTCGTCCGATAACGGCGATTCTTCCAACAACGGTTGCTCGTCCAACGGTCCTGCTCTCCCTTGGGCGCGGCAGCCACGTCATCCGGTTTCCACTAGTGGCCACGCCACCATAGGACACCGACAACGGTCGAAGTTCAGCACGATTGCTGACAACCTTCGGGACGGCCTGGGCACTTCCGCCCGCGCAGCACACGGGAATCACTGGAGTCGGGATGACGCACCTTCGGCACCGGCCCTCGTCCGAGCGGACCGGGTTCGTCCGCGACGTGGCGGCTCGCGCGCTGGGATCGGGCGGGTTGACCCCTGGGTTGGCCGGGCGGGTTCCGCCCCTGGTCGGGCGCCTGCGACGGCTGGCCGATCGGTCCTGGGCGCCGGTCGCCCAGGGTGCCCCGAACGACGACAGGTGGGACAGCGCACTGCTGCCCCACCCGATGCCCCCGTGCCGCCCGACGCTCTGGCTCCGTCCGGCGTTGTCGCGCTGACAGGCGCCCTCCCCGACCAGCGAAGCCCAGGGGGAGCGCGCCCCGTCAGGCCGTGCGCCCGGCCCGCCCCCGCCCGGCGACGGAGAGCGCCAAGCTCGCCACGTTCAGGGCGTTGAGCGCCCCGGAGGCCCGAAGGCTGTCGAACGTGATCCACAACCACACCGACCGCGGGTCGTGCGGCGTGACCCGCACCCGTCCCACGTGCAGCACGTCAGGGTCGGCGGCGGTCAACGGCGTGGGCCCGGTCGCCTCCAGCTGATCGGCGTCGTACACCCGCACGCGAGGCAACGACCCGAGCAACGCCACCAGGTCAGCACGAGAAACCGGCGACTCGGCCTCCACGAGCACCGCGGCGGAGTCACTGCTGACCACCGGAACGTGCACGCAGGTGGCCGTGCTGATGAGCCAGGGCCGCCCGAGTACCCGCCGAGTCGCCCCGACGAGACGCTGCACCTCGGTGGTGAACCGGTTGTGCAGCACTCCCCCGACGGCGGGCACGACGTTGAAGGCCAGCGGAAAGGGCGTGCTGTGCGCGGGCAGCTCGGCGTCCGGGTCCTGAAGCGCCAGTTCGGCCCCCTCCAACAACTCCTCAACCCCTTGCCGCCCGAGGTGG
>NZ_JBQGCX010001212.1:0-1531 GCF_052038725.1 Actinosynnema sp. | reverse complement strand
CAACGCCCAGGACGCCGAGGACCGCAGGTGGCTGCCCGAGGAGAACATCAAGCTGCTGGAGGACGCGGGCGTCTTCCGCGCGCCGGTCCCCGCCAAGTTCGGCGGCCTCGACCTGGACGTGGCCCAGCAGGTCGCCATCGTCGAGGAGGTCGCGCGCGGCTGCGGCTCCACGGCGTGGACGGTGAACGCCTGGATGTCCAGCGCGGGCCTCGTCGCGGCCTACCCCGACCGCGCGCAGGAGGAGGTGTACGCGGGCGGTTCGGTCCGCGTCTCCGGCGGCTTCACCCCGACCGCCACCCTCACCCCCGTGGAGGGCGGCTTCACCCTCGACGGCACGTGGCGGTTCAACACCGGCATCCGGGGCGCCGACTGGAACATGGTCGCCGCCATGGTCGTCCACCCCGACCAGGAGGGCGAGTCGCACGACGAGCGCTACGCGCTCGTGCGCGCCTCCGAGTTCACCGTCGCCGACGACTGGCACGTCTCCTCCGCCGCGGGCACCGGCAGCTCCACCTCGTCCGTGCGCGGCCTGTTCGTCCCCGCCCACTTCGTCGTGGACGGCGCCGAGATCGTCGAGGGCACCACCGGCGACCGCTGGAACCAGGGCCTGCACGGCCGCGACTACGGCCTGCTGCCCTACGTCATGGTCCCGTCCCTCGCGGTGTACATCGGCCTGGCCAAGCAGGCCCTGGAGCTGTTCCAGGACCGCGCGCCCGGCCGGGGCATCGCCTACACCGGCTGGACCGAGCAGTCCGAGCACCCGCACGTGCAGATCCAGGTCGGCACCGCCGCCAACAAGATCACCGCCGCCGAGGGGCTGCGCGACCGGATCACCGGCCTCATGCAGGACCGGGCCGACAGCGGCGTCGCGGTCACCACCGCCGAGAAGGCGGCCTTCCGCGGCCAGGTCGGCTACGGCATCCAGCTCGCCAGGGAAGCCGTGGAGATCCTCTACACCCTCTCCGGAGCCTCCGTCATCCAGAAGTCCGTGCCGCTCCAGCGCGTCTACCGGGACACCGTCGGCCTCGCGCTGCACGGCCTGATGGCCCCCGTCACCAACCTCGAGGTGCACGGGCGGGTCCTGCTCGGCCTCGAACCCGACACGTTCTTCCTCTGATCCCTCCTGCCGGACCCCGGCCGGACCACGACCACCGCACCTCCTGAAGGGGACAGCGCCATGACCGCCAGCACGACCATCCGCCCCACCGAGGACGTCGACAAGCACCTGGAGCACTACGTCGAGGCGTTCAACTCCAACGACCCCGACGTGCTCGACCTGTTCTACACCGAGGAGGCCGTCGCGGTGTGGGAGCCGCTCGCGCCGCTCTCCGGCGAGGCCCGCCGCGAGTACGCCCGCGAGTTCCTCTCCCGCACGCCCACGATGACCGCCGTCGAGCGCGAGCGCTACGTCACCGGCGACACGGTCCTGTTCATCATCGACTGGCAGATCGACATGACCGGCGTCGACGGTGAGCCCGAGCACCTGGAGGGCGTCGGCGTCGACGTCGTCCGCAAGGGCTCCGACGGCAAG
>NZ_JBQGCX010001211.1:0-3452 GCF_052038725.1 Actinosynnema sp. | reverse complement strand
TCTCGACGCGCCGCCCCGACCGCACTCCCGAGGTCAGGCCGATCACTTGCACACGAAGGCTATCGGAGCGATTCAGAAGCACTCGGAAGCGAAGCCGGGATGCACACCGCATTGTGGGCCAAAAGCGGAAGAACCTCCCCGAAGGGGTCACAAGACAGGTCAGAGCGTCACTCCATCGATGGAGAGGCGGTTACGGACACCACAGGTTTGTCCCCTGAATATCACCTGCTCGTGACGACGCAACCACCTGCGCGCCAGAAGCTGGAGATCCTAAAAATGCGGACTACCGACCCTCTTGGGACAAGCCGGGGACTGGCGCCGGGGAACGGCGGAGCATCGCCCGCGCACCCCACATATCGGTGACTCACCGAACTCGATACATCGGCGCTTTGTATTTATCTTGCCCACAGGAAGCCCCGAACGGGCGGTTTGTTCCGCAAAAAACGCAGGAGTCGTGTGCGCGCTGTCAGGATCAGCGCGCTTCCCCTCGTCGGCAGGGCCCTCGGGCGCCCTCCCCACCGGCACCCCCTCCACAGGTAGGAAAGGGCACGTCGATGCGCATCAAGAACTCGGTGGCCGTGCTGGTCGGCCTGATCGCCTGCGCCACGGTCCTCGCACCCCAGGCGAGCGCGAGCGGCACGGCGGTGAGCGGAACGGTCGTGGTCAAGGGGACCGCGGCGAAGGGCACAGGGACGCAGGGCACAGGGACGCAGGGAGCAGCGGCGAAGGGCACAGCGGCGAGCGGCACGGGCGTCAAGGCCAGCGCGCCCGCCGGGGCGACCCGCTACACCCTGAGCCTGTCCGGGGCGCAGTCGACCTGGTACCGCGCGGTCCGGCTGTCCTGCCCCGCCGACCCCTCCGGCCACCTGCACCCCAAGGGCGACCAGGCGTGCTCCGACCTGGCCGCGGTCCAGGGCAACATCGCGAACATGCGGCGCGACACGCAGCGGTGCGCGCCCGGCGGCGGCTCGATCACGGCGACGATGAGCGGCACCTACGACGGCCGCTCCGTGCAGTGGAACAAGACCTACCGCGACCAGTGCGAGATGTTCACGGCGACCCGTGCGGTCTTCCGGTTCTGAGCGCGGACCGGCGGCGTCGACGCGATCGGCGCCGCCGGGCGCCCCGCGCAGGACCGGTCCCCCCGCACCGCCGCCCCCCTGTCACGGCCGGTGCCGGTAGACCAGCAGGGCGGTGTCGTCGGGCGGGACGGCGGGCGGTAGCTCGCGCAGCAGCAGATCGGCCAGCTCCTCCACGTCCGCCTCCGTCGAAGAGACGAGCACCTCCCCCGCGCGGGTGATGCCCTCGTCCCGGTCCCGGTCCCGCCGCTCGACGAGCCCGTCGGTGTACCGCAGCAGCGTCGCCCCCGGCGGGATCAGCGCGCTCGCCGGGTTCCGGACCGCGCCGGGCACCGCGGCCAGCGGCGGCCCGAGCCCGTCGGCCAGCTCCCGGTACCCGCCGTCGTGCGCGCACAGCGCGGGCAGGTGCCCGGCCGAGGCGTAGTCCACGTGCCCGGTCCCGGTGTGCACCACCAGGCACAGCACCGTCGTGCACAGCGCTCCGGGCAGCCGCTCGGCGAAGGTGTCCAGCGCGGTCAGCACGGCGGCGGGCCCGTTGTCCTGGAGCAGCAGCACCCGCGCCGCGCTGCGCAGCTGACCCATGACCGCGGCGGCGGCCAGGTCCTTGCCGACGACGTCGCCCACGAGCAGCGCGCACCGGTCGCCGGGCAGCGCGACGACGTCGTGGAAGTCCCCGCCCACCTGGAGCACCGGGCCGAGTCCGACGCCGCCGGGGTGCCCCGGCCCGGTGAACGCGGGCTCGCCCTGCGGGACGGCGGGCCGGTAGCGGGCGGCGACCTGGGCGGGCAGCCCGTCCGTCGGCCCCAGGATGGCGTGCTGCAGGGTGATCGCGACCTCGGCGAGCCGCCGCTGCTCCCGCTCGCGGGTGGCCTGCTCGGCGGCGCGCGGGCTGACGTCGGCGGCCAGCACCCCGACGTAGCGGGTCCCGTCCGCGCCGTCCGGGTGGGCGACCGGGTAGGCGGTGATCTCGATGTCGAGGTCGCCTGCGGGCAGGTGCCGGGTGCGGCGGGTGGTCTCGCCGGTGCGCCAGACCTGCTCGCACATGAGGGTCCACTCGCGGGCCTCGGCCTCGGACATCAGCTCGCGGTGCGTGCGCCCCTCCCCCGCGCCGAGGCCGGCGCGCACGGCGGACGCGGTGTTGAACCGCACCAGCCGGAACTCGGCGGGCGCGTCCGGGTCGGAGCTGGTGCGCTCGGCCAGCCCGAAGCCGTAGGGCAGCTGCTCCAGGGCGGCCCGGTCGAGCGCGCCGTCCTGGGCGGGAGGGGTGGTCATGGGCGTGGCACCACCCGACGGGGATTCACCCACCGGACGGTACCCGCCGGGAACGCGAACACCGCGCAGGCGACTGCGCCACACGCCGCACCCGCGTCACCGCCAGGGGTGAGCCCGGCGGCGCGTGGTGTGACCGAACGCGATCGCGGGAACACGGCGCCGTGACCTACTCGCACTTCTCGATCCGGAAACCCACCGCCGTCCCCACCCCTCGGGACGGCGGGAGACGGCCCCACCTCGAGCCGGGGCGCACCACCGGCCGGGTGGAGGTCGACGCGTCGCTGCGCTGCGAGAACCTGGGCGCGGTGCGGGCGCGCGTCACCGAGCTGCTGGCCGGGCACGACCGGGACTTCGTGGACGACGTGCAGCTGGTGGCGAACGAGCTGGCGGCGAACGCCTGCGACCACGCGGAGCCGCCCCGCACGCTGGTCCTGCGCCGCGAGGTCCACGACGAGCGCGGCGCGGAGCTGGTGGTGGAGGTGAGCGACGCGAGCCCGGAGCGGTCGCCGCTGCCGGGGACGTCGACGCTGGGCGAGTTCCGGGGCAACGGCATCCGGATGGTGCAGGCCCTGTGCGCGGACTGGGGCGTGCGGCGCGGCCCCGACGTGAAGGTCGTCTGGGCCCGGATGCCGTTCCCGTGAGCCGGATCACCCCAGCGCGGTCCGGCGGCAGACCTCGTCCCAGGGCGTCGGCTCGATGCCGAAGTGCTCGCGCGCGGCGGTGTCGTCCAGCAGGTAGGGGCGGGTCCACTGGTAGCCGACCTCGGCCATCTCGCGCATGATCGGCGAGACCAGGCCCACCGCGCGCAGCGCCGCGATCGGCAGCCCGCGCACCGTGACCGGCGGCTTCCCGGCCGCGCGGAGCACGTCGGAGAGCACCCGCTCCTGGGACAGCGGCGGGTTGGACGGCACGTGCCAGGCGCGCCCGTGGGCGGTGGGGTCGGCCGCGGCGGCGACGAGGGTGCGGGCGACGTCGAGCACGTCGGTGAACGCGTGCGGCAGGTCGGTGCGCCCGATCATCAGGACGGGCTTGCCGCGCAGGGCGTCGGGCAGGACGCGGGTGACGTGCCCGTTGGTCCCCACGCCGGGCCCCAGGTAGTCC
>NZ_JBQGCX010001210.1:0-4008 GCF_052038725.1 Actinosynnema sp. | reverse complement strand
CGATCCTGCTGCGCTCGGGCATCGGGCCCGCCGAGGACCTGCGGGCGCTGGGGATCGACGTGCGGGTGGACCTGCCCGGTGTCGGCTCCGGGCTGAGCGAGCAGGCGCGGACCGGGGTGTTCATGGTGCCCAAGCCCGGTGCGGAGAACTTCGGGGCCGCCGTGGGGCAGATCGTGGTGCGGGCGGGGGCCGCGAGCACCGGGCGGGCCAACGACATGTACTACGCGATGGTCAACCACTTCGACCTCGCGACGCAGTTCCCGCACCTGCGGGCCGCCGCCGGGGCCGGGCGGGTGTTCACCGTGCTGGTCGTGGCGCGGGAGCCGAAGTCGCGGGGGCGGGTGCGGTTGGCGTCGGTCGACCCCCGGCGGGCTCCGGAGGTCGACTTGAACTTCCTGACGACCGAGCACGACCACCGGCTGCTCGCGGACGGGCTGCGGGTCGGGTGGGAGCTGGCGCAGACGCCGGAGATCCGGGACCTGGCCGAGCGGGTGGTGCTGCTCGACGACGCGCTCGTGGACTCGGACGAGGCGGTGCGGGACTACGTGACCGCGACCGTGGACCCGGCCTACAACCCCACGGGCACGGCCCGGATGGGGCCGGACGGCGACCCGATGGCCGTGGTGGACGAGCGGTGCGCGGTGCGCGGGGTGGACGGGTTGCACGTCGCGGACGCGTCGGTGATGCCGACCATGGTGCGGGCGAACATCAACCTGTCGGTGATCGCGGTGGGTGAGCGGGTCGCCGAGCTGCTGCGGGAAGCGTGACCGGCCGGTGGTGCGGGTGGGCGGTGGCGCGGTGAGCGGTGGACAGGCGGGTGACGAGCAGGCGGAGGGCGTTGCGGAGGTTCTTGGGCTGCTGAACGGGTTCCGGGCGGCCAAGTTCCTGATGGTCGGGTGCGAGCTCGGGGTGTTCGAGGTGTTGGCGGGCTCCCCCGGCGGGCTGGTGGTGGGTGAGCTCGCGGAGCGGGTCGGGGTGTCGCGGCGGGCCGGGCGGATCTGCGCGGACGCGCTGGTGGCGATCGGGTTGCTGGTGCGCGAGGGCGACCGGTACCGCAACGCCCCGGCGGCCCGGCGCCTGAGCGGCGAGTCCGGTGTGGACCTGCGGGCGTTCGTGCGGTTCACCGACCTGGTCAGCTACCCGGCGTGGGGCGGGCTCGCCGAGGCGCTGCGGTCCGGGCCGGTCAACCGGATCACCGCGCTGTCCGCCGAGCAGCAGGAGGCGTTCTCCTCCGGGGTCGAGGCGCTCAACGCCGGGCCCGCCGCCGCGCTCGCCGCCTCCGGGCACCTGGCGGGCAGGGGGGCTCTGCTGGACGTCGGCGGCGGGACCGGGTCCTGGTCGGCGGCGGCGGTGCGGGCGCACGACGGGTTGCGCGCGACCGTGGTCGAGTGGCCGCCGGTGGCCGAGCTGGCCCGGCGCAAGGTCGTGGGCGCGGGGCTCGGCGGGCGGATCGACGTGGTGGCCGGGGACGTGCGGGTGGACCCGATGCCGCAGGGGCACGACTGCTGCCTGCTGGCGAACGTGGTGCACGTGTTCTCGCCGGAGGACAACGCGCGCGTGCTGGCCAACGTCCGGCGGGCGGTGGTGGCGGGCGCGCGGTTGCTGCTGGTCGACTACTGGACCGGGCCCACCGGCGCGGAACCCGCGATGGCGGCGCTCATGGCGGGCGAGTTCGCGGTCAACAGCGAGGACGGCGACGTGTACGGGGTGGACGACGTCGTGGCGTGGCTGGGCGCGACCGGGTGGCGGTTCCTGGGACGGGAGGCCCTGGCGGGCGCGAAGTCCGTTGTGGTCGCCGAGGCGGTGTGACCGGCGTCCTCGGACACCGGCCACACCGGGGGCGTCAGCTCTGCGCGCCGTCGTCGCCCCGGCCGAGGCCGGTGTAGCCCTCGGCCACGATGCGGCGCGCCGCCACCTCGTAGTGCGCCGGGTCGTCGGCGACGAGCGTGCCCAGGCCGTCGACGTACCGGTTGAACATGCAGAACGCGGCGGCGATCAGCACGGTGTCGTGGATCTCCACCTCCGTCGCGCCCAGCTCGCGCGCCCGCCGCACCAGGTCGGGGGTGACCGCGCGACCGGACTCCTGCACCGCGCCCGCGATCCGCAGCAGCGCGCGCAGCTTCTCCGTGACCGGCGCGAGCTCCAGGTCCGCCAGGACCCGGTCCACGAGCGCCGTGCCCTCGTCCAGCTGGGCGGCGGCGAACGCGGCGTGCGAGTCGCAGCAGAACGTGCAGCGGTTGCGGCCCGACACGTAGGCCGCGATCAGCTCCCGCTCCCCTGGGGAGAGCGAGTTCGGTGCGCGGAGCAGGACCTCGGCCAGCTCGCCGAGCGGTCCGGCCGTCTCGGGCCGGTACCGCATCAGCCCGGTGATGCCGGGGAACAGGCTCTCGTCCACATCTTCCAGATCGATGTGCGCCATGGGACCACGGTAGTCGGGGCGGGCGGGTCGGTCGTGCCGCCGAAGGCGGGAACTTCCGGTCCGGACAGTCGATTCCGCTTGCGGCGGAGGGAGAACCGGCCGGTGCCGGAGGGCGCCGCGGGGTCAGCGGGCGTGGCCGCGCAGGGCGAGGAGGGTCGCGGCGGTGGCCAGGCCGAAGAAGACGTGGCCGAAGAGGCTCACCCACTGGGCGTCGCCCACCACCAGGACCAGGTCCGCCATGGCGGGGTCGGCGGTGGCGGACAGCCACAGGGGCATGACCAGCAGCGCTCCGGCCGCCCACCAGAGGACGCCGTAGAGCACGCCCGCCGCGCACAGCGGGACGACCTGGTCCGGCAGGCGTCGCGCCAGCGCGCCGAACCCGGCTCCCGCCGCGGCGGAGATGGCCATGTGCACGGCGAAGCCCACGAGCGCGCTGTCGACCGCGATCAGCATCCCGACCACGGGCAGGGTGCCCACGCCTGCCATGAGCAGGCCGAGCACCAGGCCGCCCGCCAGTCCGGACAGGACGCCGTCGCGCAGGGACGAGCGGGAGGTGGCGGTGGCGGAGTTGGTGGTGGTCATGGGGACTCCTCAGGTGACGGGTGTGCGGGTCCGGGGGTGGAGCCTGCCGGTGTCGACCAGCCAGTCCAGGGTGTCGGCGACGGTGTCCGCGAACGGGCGCGGCGCCAGGCCCAGGGTGCTCGCCGCGGGGGCGACCGACACCGAGGCCGCGGCGGTGGTGATCGCGCCGTGCGCGGCGGGGATGTGCCAGGGCCAGACCGGTTGGAGGAGGTCCACCAGCCTGCCGACGGGGGTGACCAGGGCGGCGGGGAGGAACACCGCGGGGAGGGCGCGGCCACTGGCCTCGCGGGCCGCGGCCACGTACTCGGGGGTGGTGACCAGGTGGCCGGGGCCGAAGTGGGCTCCCCGCGCCCGGCCCTCCAGCAGGGCGGTGTGCAGCCGCGCGGTGTCGCGGACGTCGCCGATCTGGAGGGCGCCGGACGGCCACACCGGCATGATGCCGCGCACCGTGTCGCGCAGCCTGCGGGTCTGGTCGCCGGTCTTCGGGTCGTGCGGGCCGAGCAGGGCGGGCGGTCTGCTGACCACCACGGGGGCGCCCGCGCGCTGGTGCGCCCAGGCGATCGCCTCCGAGGCGGACTTGGTCGCCGCGTACGGCTCGCGGCTGGTTCCGGGCGGGGTGCGCTCGTCGACCACGCGCACCCCCGGCCCGAACAGGGCCGCGGTGCTGGAGACGTGCACGATCCGGGCCGCGCCGGAGCGGCGGGCCGCGGCCAGGACGACCTCGGTGGCCCTGGTGTTGACGCGGAGCATCTCGGCGCGCCTGCGGCGGTCGAAGGAGTAGACCGCGGCGGCGTGCAGGACGGCGTCCGCGCCGCGCACGGCCCTGGCGGCGGCGGTCTCGTCGGTGGCGTCGCCGACCTCGGCGTCCACGGCGGACAGGTCGACGCCCAGCGGGTCCAGGGCGGTGGGGACGGCGGCGGGGTCGCGGACGAGCAGGCGGACGCGGTGGCCCGCGCGCACCAGCGCGGCGGTGGTGTGGGCGCCGACGAAACCGGTGCCGCCGGTGA
>NZ_JBQGCX010001209.1:0-1803 GCF_052038725.1 Actinosynnema sp. | reverse complement strand
CTCCAGGTCCGGCACCCCGCGCTGCGCCAGCAGCGACCGGATCGTCGCCGCGATCCGGTGCGCCTCGTCGCGCGCGGGCACCAGCACCGACACCGGCTCCGAGCACGGCGGCGGGTCCGCGCGCGGGGAGCGCAGCAGGCGCGCGTTCACCGCCGCGTGCACCGCCCCGAGCGCGGCTCCCGCGCTCGCCGCCGCCCCCGCCGCCCGCAGCACCCGGCTCACCGGCGCCCCCGCCACAGCGCGCGGGCGCACGGCACCGCCCCCCGCCCCATCAGCACCCCGCCGACCAGCGACACCCACGGCCTGCCGAAGAACGCCGCGTGCGCCCACACCGACGACCCGTACGTCCACAGGTACAGCACCGGCGCGGGCCCGAGGACCAGGTCGGTCTCGCGCTCGGCGCGCGGCCCGAGCAGCCGGTGCAGCGCGCCGGTGATCAGCAGCGACACCAGCAGCCACCCGGCGAAGTTGGTCAGCGGGAGGCCCTCCACGCCCGGCAGCGCGGGCTCGGGATCGGCCCACCGCCAGTGCCCGGCGTCGACCATCTGCGGGTCGAGGAACACGTCCCACGACGCCAGCGCCCACGCGGCCAGCGGCGCCGCCGCCCAGCCCGCCGCCCGGCCCGCGGCGCCGCCCCACCGCACCCGCTCCGCGAGCGCCCGCCCGACCAGCACCGACGGCCAGGCCATCATCACCCACGCCATCGGCACCACCACCGGCACGTCCAGCACCTCCAGGCCGAGCGTGCCGGTGTACCCGTAGTCCCCGAACGGCACGCCGGTGCGCAGCCCGACCGCCTCCGCGACCAGCCCGCCACCGCCCGCGACCACCGCCAGCAGCCCCGCCGCGCGCGCCCCGAACCGGGACGCCGCGTCCAGCAGCGACGCGGCGCAGAACAGCGCCACCGAGGTGATCGTCAGCGGCAACCGGTCGGCCGGGTCGGTGACCGCGTAGAGGATCTGGGCCAGCACGACGCCCGAACCGCACAGCCAGGCCGCCAGGGGGAGCACGCGCGCGGAAGATCGGGAGAGCAGCGAGGATGGCACAAAAGGGACCCTAAAAGCGGTACCCCGATCGCGCTTGATGAGCGTGCCCGGTGTTTGCCGCGCGTGGCGCGGGCCACCCCGACGGCCCCGCGCCGCGCCGGCGAAACCCTTGCCGCCCAAGAAGCCCGCCCTGCTCAGCGAGCGGACCGGTGATCTCGGTGCCACGATCACCGGCATGGTCGTCAGCACCCCGAGGTCCTCCGTCTCACCGTCACCCGAGCACACCCCGTCACGTCCGGGTCGTGACCGCGAGGCGGTCCTGCTGCCCGCCCGGCCCGGTCGGCCCCGCGCCGAGGGCGACGGCCCGAAGGTCGCCGTCGTGGGCGGCGGCATCGCGGGCGTCGCGGCGGCGGTCGCGCTGGCCGAGCGGGGCGCGCGGGTGGTGCTGCACGAGGCGCGCGAGGACCTCGGCGGCAGGCTGCGCGGCTGGGAGAGCGGCAACGGCGAGGTGATGACCAGGGGTTTCCACGCGTTCTTCCGCCAGTACTACAACCTGCGCGCCCTGCTGCGCCGCGTCGACCCCGGCCTCGACAGGCTGCGCCCGGTCGCCGACTACCCGCTCGTGCACGCCAACGGCACCCGCGAGAGCTTCGAGGGCCTCCCGCTGACCCCGCCGTGGAACGTCGCCGGGTTCGTGCTGCGCAGCCCCGCGTTCGGCCTGCGCGACCTGGTCCGGATGAACGGCGCCGCCGCCTCCGCCCTGTTCGACGTGAGCGTGCCGGGGACCTACGCCGACCTGGACGGGGTCGACGCGGAC
>NZ_JBQGCX010001208.1:0-10249 GCF_052038725.1 Actinosynnema sp. | reverse complement strand
GGGGGGGGGGGGGGGGGGGGGGGGGGGGGGGGGGTGGGGGGGGGGGGGGGGGGGGGGGGGGGGGGGGGGGGGCGGGGCCCCCCCCCGCCCCCCCCCCCCCCCCCCCCCGCGACCGCTCACCCGGCGTTGTCTTCGGCCCGTGACCGTGGTCCCGGCCTGCGCCCGCTCATTCGGCACGGCCCGACCCGCGTCCGGTTCCCGGCGCGGTCCCCTCCCCGCGGAGCCGCTAGTCCAGCAGCGTCCAGGTCGCGGAGCACCGGACCGTGACCACGATCTGCTGCGCCTCCAGGTTCAGCTGCTCCATCCGCACCGGCTCGCCGGGCGCGCCCCCGGCCCCGTAGGCCATGGTCGCCCTGGCGGTCTCGGCCGCCCACACCTCGCCGTCGCCGTCGGCCAGCCGCAGCAGCGGGCCCAGCCGGGCGCCCAGCGCCGCCGCGTAGCCCTCGGCCCGGCGCCGGGCGTCGGCCACGGCGGCCCGCTGCGCCTCGGTGACCGCGTCGGCGTCGGAGGACAGCTCCCAGGTCGGCCCGCTCAGCCACGCGGGCTCGGCGGCGACCAGCCCGGACAGCAGCTCGTCCAGGACGGCGAGGTCCGTCGCGCGCACCACGTACCGCTGCTGCGCCCGCGCGCCCGCGCGCCGGTCGCCGAGCCAGTTGTCGTGCACGGACAGCGAGCGCACCCGCACCTCGACGCCGTCGCGCCGCAGCAGCTCCTCCACCCGCCCGACCCGCTCGGCGAGCGCGCCCGCCGCCTCGTTCCTGGTCGAGGACTCGGCCTCGAAGGTCACGTCCACCTGCGCGCGGTCGGCGGTCCGCTCGACCTTGCCGACACCCTTGGTCACCACTTCGGCCATGCACCCCAGCCAACCCGTCCGAGTGGTCCCTGACAACACGTCCGAACGACGGGACCGGCCCGGACGAAGGTCCCGGAAAGTCACTGCGACAGAAGCGGAGCGTAGTTGTTGATCAGCACACCGTAGTTACCTCACGGGTGAATCTTCGGTTGCGGCTTGGTTGTCACCGACGAATCTTCGGTATGTGCCGCGCCTCACCGGAGAATCGTTTGCGTTGTGTTACGGGAGGGGTGCATACTTGACACGTACCGCCCCGAAGCGCCAAGCAAGACTTCTGAGAGGGATGAGTTCCCGATGAACTTCGCTGCGAAGCTCCGCGCCCGTCGTGTCGAGGCTCGCAACCGCAAGGCCGTCGCCCGCGCCATCGACATGGCTCCGACGCCCGCGATGCGGCACGAGCTGATCGTGATCGCCCAGGCGCAGGCGAACACCCTCCGCTGAGACTCCCTCCGCTGAAGCATTCGCGCGCGAACGGCTGCCCGACCTCGACACCGGGCGCGCCCCGCCGGGTCCGCGCGAGCTCTTCGGGGGAAAACGACGAGACCCTGCCGCACCTCCCGCGCGGCAGGGTCTCGCGTGCATGTGGGGCACATCAAAACGTGATCCCCGTCACACGCTTCGGGGGCTGTAACGGCTCACGATCGTGTCTCGATGTTCCCAGTAGCCCCGAAGTGCTGTCGGACCCCCGACCTGGCAGCACCTCGGGGCTCTTCCGCGCCCGGACGCGGGTCCTCCCAGCTCGAACGCCCGGTCGAGCGGACGCCCGCACCGCGCCCCACCCCGCTCCCGCGGCCCGGCGCCTCGCCGCCACCGCCCCGACTCCCGCTGGTCGGCGCGCCACACCCGCATCGGATCCCCGAACCTCCCGGCCCCACCGCCCGCGCCGGTGCAGCATGGCGGGATGACCGACCCACTGCTCGTAGTAGACGGCGCGAACGTCGTGGGCTCAGTCCCGGACGGCTGGTGGCGCGACCGGGCCGCAGCGGCCGAACGCCTCCGCGACTCCCTCGTGCGGGTGTCCACCGAAGGGGTGGCACCCCTGCCGGGCCCGCTGGAGGTCGTCCTGGTCGTGGAGGGCAGGGCGAAGCACGTGGGGTCCGTGCCGGGCGTCCACGTGGTGGCCGCCGAGGCGAGCGGCGACGACAAGATCGTCGCCCTGGTCGCCGAAGCCGCCCCGAGACCCTGCACCGTGGTCACCGCCGACCGCGAGCTCAAGGACCGCGTCCGAGCCCTGGGCGCCCACACCCTGGGCCCGAAGTCCGTCCGCTGACCGACCGCGCGACCCGCCACCAGCCGCTCGACCACCCGGCCGTGCGCCCGACCACCGTCCCAACCGGTGGGCTGGGGAACACCCCGCCCCCGCCCCGGTGTTCACTTCCCCCGTGACGACCGCGCGACGCCGTGCCCGTGTCCGTGCCCCCGAGCTCGTCGGCCGGGGCTGGCTGAACACCGGGGACCAGGACATCACCCTCGCCCAGCTCAGGGGCAAGGTCGTCCTGCTCGACTTCTGGACCTTCTGCTGCATCAACTGCCTGCACGTCCTCGACGAGCTCCGCCCCCTGGAGGCCGAGTTCGCCGACGTCCTGGTCACCATCGGCGTGCACTCGCCGAAGTTCGTCCACGAGGCCGACCCGGACGCGCTGGTCGCCGCCGTCGAGCGCTACGAGGTGCACCACCCCGTCCTCGACGACCCCGAGCTGACCACCTGGCAGAACTACGCCGTCAAGGCCTGGCCGACCCTCGTCGTGGTCGACCCCGAGGGCTACGTCGTGCACGTCGCCGCGGGCGAGGGCCACGTCGACGCCCTGCGCCAGGTCGTCACCGAGCTGATCGCCGAGCACGGGGCCAAGGGCACCCTCCACCGGGGCGACGGCCCGTACGTGGCCCCGCCCCCGCCGGACACCGCCCTGCGCTTCCCCGCCAAGGCCGTCCTCACCCCGGCAGGCACCCTCCTGGTCAGCGACTCCGCCCACCACTCCCTGGTCGAGCTGGCCGCCGACGGCGAGAGCGTCCTGCGCCGCGTCGGCACCGGCGAGCGCGGGCGCGCGGACGGCCTCGAACCCACCTTCTCCGAACCCGCAGGCATCGCCCTGCTCCCGCCCGAGGTCGCCGCCACGACCGGCTACCACGCCGTCGTCGCCGACACCGTCAACCACCTCCTGCGCGGCCTCAACCTGGACACCGGCGAGGTCACCACCGTCGCGGGCACCGGCGAGCAGTGGCGCGACGGCGCGACCGACGGCCCGGCCGAGGAGATCCCGCTGACCAGCCCCTGGGACGTGGTCTGGTGGGAGCCCGCGAACGCGGTCGCCATCGCCCTCGCGGGCAACCACACCCTCGGCCTGTTCGACCCGGTCGCGGGCAGGCTGGAGCGCCTCGCGGGCACCACCGTCGAGGGCCTCAACGACGGCCCCGCCGACCAGGCGTTCTTCGCCCAGACCTCGGGCCTGGCCTCGGACGGCGAGCGCCTGTGGCTGGTCGACTCCGAGACCTCCGCGCTGCGCTGGCTCGACCCCGACCGCACCGTCCACACCGCCGTCGGCAAGGGCCTGTTCGACTTCGGCCACCGCGACGGCCCCGCGGACCAGGCCCTGCTTCAGCACCCGCTGGGCGTCACCGCCCTCCCGGACGGCTCGGTCGCGATCGCCGACACCTACAACGGCGCGGTCCGCCGCTACGACCCGGCCACCGGCGAGGTCTCCACCATCGCCACCGACGTCGCCGAGCCGTCCGACGCCGTGCTCGTCGACGGCGAGCTGGTCGTCGTCGCCTCCGCCGCACACCGCCTGGAGCGCCCGGTCGCCCCCGGCGTCCGGATCACCGGGGACGCCCACCGGGTGCGCCGCCCCCCGACCGAGATCGGCGTCGGCGAGCTGGAGCTGGCCGTCGTCTTCACCCCGCCCACCGGCCAGAAGCTCGACGACCGCTACGGCCCGTCCACCCGCCTGGAGATCACCAGCTCCCCGCCGGGGCTGCTGGCGGGCGGCGCGGGCGTCGGCACGGACCTGGTGCGCGGGCTGCGCGTCGCCGAGGGCTTCACCGAGGGCGTGCTGCACGTGGTCGCCCAGGCCGCGAGCTGCACCGACGACCCGGCGGTCGAGCACCCGGTCTGCAAGCTCACCCGCCAGGACTGGGGCGTCCCGGTCCGGATCACGCCGGACGGCCCGTCGCGGCTGCCGCTGATGATGGGCGGCCTGGACGGGTGAGGCCCGCTCGCTCCGACGGGTGAGCACGGGGGGACACCGGGGGGCCACGTAGACTCCCCCGGTGTCCGATGTCAAGCTTGAGATCCAGATGCTGCACGACCGCGTCATGGTGCGGATCTCGCCGGAGGACGGCGAGCGCCGCAGCAGCGGGGGCATCGTGATCCCGGCGACCGCGCAGGTGGCGAAGCGTCTGGCGTGGGGCGACGTCCTCGGCGTCGGCACGAACGTGCGCCACGTGAAGGTCGGGGACCGGGTGCTCTTCAACCCGGATGACCAGTTCGAGGTCGAGGTCCAGGGCCACGCCTACCTGGTCATGCGGGAGCGCGACGTGCACGCCACCGCGACCGAGCGGACCGACCACGGCACAGGTCTTTACCTCTGACGGGTCGGAACGTGACCACCGCGTGACGACGGTCGGGTAAGCAGTCCCAGGACCTTGCGGTAGAGCAAGAGGGGGAGCGGTGCCGGAGAATCAGCGACCGGAGCACGACGCCGAGCGGACCACGGCCATGAAGAAGCCGTCCCACCCGCCGTCGAGCACTGCTTCGGAGCGCACCACGATCATCTCCGCCTCGGCGGTGAACCAGGGCTGGCCGTCGGAGGAGCCCGACGCCGCCACCGCCGCCCCGAGCACCGGGTCGGACGCGTCTTCCGCGGCCACCGTGCAGAACGTGCAGCCCGCGAGCGACGTGACGCGCGCGCTCGACCCCGAGGGCGCCAAGCCCAAGGCCGACGTGACGCGCGCGCTCAACCCCGAGGGTGCGCCGGGCGGCGCCGCCGAGGCGACGACGAAGAGCAGTGAGAACGGCAAGGACGCCGCCGGTCAGACCGGCGGCGAGCAGGACCCGCCGTGGATGCGGGCCGGCGGCCAGGGCGCGGGCGGCCAGGGCGCGGGCGGCCAGCCGGGGACTCCGCCGTCGGGGATCCCCCAGGCGGGCACTCCCCAGGCGGGGGCGAACCAGTCCGGGACCTCCCAGCCGGGGACTCCCCCGTCCGGGATCCCCCAGGCGGGCGGTTCCCAGGACGTCACCCGGAACCTGAGCGCGGACGCGACGAAGAACCTCGGCGCGGACGCCACCCAGGCGGTCACCCCCGAGGGGCAGCGGACCTTCCAGTCCGCGCCGCCCCCCGGTTCCACCGAGGCGACCGCGGTCTTCGCGCCCGTCACCGGGGGTGGCGACACCACCGTCGTGAACCCCGGTCGGGGGACCATCCCGCCGGGCGCGCGCACCGGGACCCCGGCAGCGGGCATCCCGATGGGCACCCCGCCGGGTGGCATGAGCGTCCCGCCGGGCCAGCGCCCCGGCACGTTCCCGCCCCTGGGGGCGGCGAACCCGGCCGAGGCGACGGCGCTCGGCCCGCACGTGGTCGAGCAGCAGCCGGGCGGGGACGCCCCGGCGTCCGACGCCGACGCCAAGCGCAGGCGCAACCGCAAGATCGGCCTGGTCGCGGCGTCCGTCGTGGGCGCGCTCGCGGTGCTGTGGGGTGTCGACCTCGCGGTGTCCAGCGGCAACGTCCCGCGCGGCGTCACGGTCGCGGGCGTCGACGTCGGCGGCATGAGCCACTCCGACGCCGAGGACAAGCTCCGCGACGAGATCAGCCCCCGGCTGGAGAAGCCGATCAAGGTCAAGGCCGGTGACGTCGAGACCGAGCTGGACCCGAAGGCGGCGGGCCTCGAACTGGACTGGACCGCCACGCTCGACCAGGCGGGCAGCCAGCCGCTGTCCCCGATCACCAGGGTCACCTCGTTCTTCAGCACCCGCGAGGTCGGCATCGTCTCCAAGGCGGACGACGCCAAGGTGACCGCCGCCCTGGAGGGCCTGCGCGGCACGACCGACCACGACCCGGCCGAGGGCACGATCCGCTTCGAGGGCGCCAAGCCCGTCGCGGTCGACCCGAAGCAGGGCCAGAAGCTGGAGGTCCCCGAGGCCTCCGGCGTGCTGCTGTCCAGCTGGGCCAACGGCAACGGCGTCGAGCTCCCGGTCGCCACCACCCCGGTGAAGACCACCAGGGAAGGCGTCGCCAAGGCGCTGGAGGAGGTCGCCGCACCGGCGGTCGCCTCCTCGGTCGTGATCAAGGGCGAGGGCAAGGACGCCACCCTGACCCCGGAGAACCTGGCCGCCGTCCTGGTGTTCGAGCCCGCCGACGACGGCTCGCTGAACGCCAAGGTGGACAACGGCAAGGTGATCGAGGCCGCCGGTCCCCAGCTGAAGGAGACCGAGAAGGAGGGCAAGGACGCCGAGATCGTCTTCGACGGCGGCAAGCCCACCGTGAAGGAGTCGGTCGACGGCCTCGGGGTCGACTGGGACAAGTCCCTGAACGGCTTCATCGACGTGCTCAAGCGCGCCGACAAGCGCGAGGTCAAGGCCGAGTACAAGCACACGCCCGCCAAGGTGACCACCGAGCAGGCGAACAAGATGGGCATCAAGGAGGTCATCGGCGAGTTCCAGACCGGTGGCTTCGCCCAGGACTCCGGCGTGAACATCCGCGTGGTGGCCGAGAAGGTCAACGGCGCGATCGTGAAGCCGGGCGAGACGTTCAGCCTCAACGGCTACACCGGTCCGCGCGGCAAGGCGGAGGGCTACGTGGACGCGGGCATCATCGAGAACGGCGCCCCCGGCCGCGCGGTCGGCGGCGGCATCTCGCAGTTCGCCACGACGCTCTACAACGCCTACTACTACGCGGGCATGAAGGACGCCGGGCACAAGGAGCACAGCTACTGGATCTCCCGGTACCCGGCCGGCCGCGAGGCCACGGTGTTCATGGACACGGCGGGCAACAGCCTGATCGACATCAAGTTCACCAACCCGGACGACACGGGCGTCGCGATCCAGACGATCTGGACCCCGAGCTCCATCAAGATCGTGCTCTGGGGCACCAAGAACTACGACGTCACCGGCTCGACGGGGGAGAAGACCAACCCCACCGATCCGCAGGAGATCAAGAAGTCCACGCAGCCGTGCGTCGCGAGCGCGGGCGCCCAGGGCTTCACGGTCACCGACACCCGCACGATCAAGGACCGGCGCACCGGGCAGACGCGGAACGAGACCCGCACCGTCAAGTACGACCCGTCGCCCAAGATCGTGTGCGAGGCGCCGCCCGCCTAGCGCGGACCGCGCTCCGCTGAACGCGCCCCGCTGAGCGCTCGGTGATTCGCTGTAGCCACGACCGGGTATCACCCGGTCGTGGCTAACAGCGTTCACGAGGTGCGGAGACACCCGGCGGTTCAACTGCTCGGCCGGGCGGGCATGGTCTGCTACGGGATCGTCCACGTCCTGCTGGCGGCGCTGACCGTCCAGGTCGTCCTCGGCGACTCCGACCAGCAGACCGATCAGAAGGGCGCGGTCGCGACCATCGCCGAGGCGCCGTTCGGCGTCGTGCTGCTGTGGATCGTGGCGATCGGCCTGTTCGCGTTCGCCGTGTGGCAGGCCGCGCTGGCCGCCTCCGGCTACAGCTGGGTCACCGACCAGCGCAAGCGCCTGTTCCGCCGGATCTCGGCGGGCGTCCGCGCGGTCGCGGGCGTCGCGATCGGCATCGCCGCCATCACCTACGCGGTGGGCGGCTCGTCCTCGGACTCGGGCTCCCAGCAGCAGACCCTCACGGCCAAGGTGCTGGCCATGCCCGGCGGGCAGTTCCTCGTCGGCATCGCCGCCCTGGTGGTCATCGGCGTCGGGGTCAACCAGATCCGCAAGGGCGTCAAGAAGTCCTTCAAGGACGACCTGAACATGTCCGAGCTGCCCCAGGGCACGCAGAAGACCGTCGAGCGGCTGGGCCAGGTCGGCTTCATCGGCAAGGGCATCGCGATCGCGACCATCGGCGTCCTGGTCGGGCTCGCCGCGATCTTCGCCGACCCGAACCAGTCCGGCGGCATGGACAAGGCGCTGCACACCCTCGCGGGCCAGCCCTACGGCGCCGTCGTGCTGATCGTCATCGCGCTCGGCTTCGTCGGCTACGGCGGTTACTGCTTCGCGGCGGCCAAGGCCCACAAGTGAGCGGGTAGGCCCGCCCGCGCAGGGGACGGGCCGGAACGCGGAGGAGGGCGGCACCCGAATCGAGTGCCGCCCTCCCGCGCGTCACGGGGCCTCGGTCAGAACGCGGCCTCGTCCAGGTCCATCAGCGAGTTGTCGGTGCTCTCGGTGGACTTGCGGCGCGCCGACAGCTCGGGCAGCACGGTCTTGGCGAAGAACGACGCCACCGCGACCTTGCCCTCGTAGAACGCCTTGTCCTTGGCCGACGGCTCGCCCGCGAGCTTGGTCAGCGCCACCTCGGCCTGGCGCAGCAGCAGCCAGCCGACCAGCACGTCACCGGCGGTCATGAGCAGCCGCACCGAGTTCTGGCCGACCTTGTACAGGTTGGCCACGTCCTCCTGCGAGGAGGTCAGGAACCCGACGAGCGCGCCCAGCATCCCCTGGAGGTCCTCCAGGCCCTGCCCCAGCAGCGCCCGCTCCTCCTTGAGCCTGCCGTTGCCGCCCTCGGCGTCGAGGAACGCCTGGATCTCGCCGTTGATGTGGGCGAGCGCCTGGCCCTTGTCGCGGATGATCTTCCGGAAGAAGAAGTCCAGCGACTGGATCGCGGTGGTGCCCTCGTACAGCGAGTCGATCTTCGAGTCGCGGATGTACTGCTCGATCGGGTAGTCCTGCAGGAAGCCGGAGCCGCCCAGCGTCTGCAGCGACTGCGCGAGCTGCTCGTAGGCCCGCTCGGAGCCGACGCCCTTGACCACCGGCAGCAGCAGGTCGTTGACCTTCTCGGCCAGCGCCTGGCCCTCGCCGCCGAGCTTGATCTTGTCCTGGAACGTCGCGGTGTACAGGTACACCGCGCGCAGCCCCTCGGCGTAGGCCTTCTGCAGCATCAGGCTGCGGCGCACGTCCGGGTGGTGGGTGATGGTGACGCGCGGCGCGGTCTTGTCCGTCATCCGGGTCAGGTCGGCGCTCTGCACCCGCTCCTTGGCGTACGCCAGCGCGTTCAGGTAGCCGGTCGAGAGCGTCCCGATGGCCTTGGTGCCGACCATCATCCGGGCGTACTCGATGACCTGGAACATCTGCGCGATGCCGTCGTGCACCTCGCCCAGCAGCCAGCCCTTGGCGGGCACGCCGTGCTGGCCGAAGGTCAGCTCGCAGGTCGTGGAGGCCTTCAGGCCCATCTTGTGCTCGACGTTGGTGACGAAGGCGCCGTTGCGCTCACCGGTGGACTTGCCGGTCTCGGAGTCGAAGTGGAACTTCGGCACCAGGAACAGCGACAGGCCCTTGGTGCCCGGCTTGGACTCGATGCCCGGCCCCTCGGGGCGCGCCAGCACCAGGTGCATGATGTTCTCGGTCAGGTCCTGGTCGCCCGAGGTGATGAACCGCTTCACGCCGTCCAGGTGCCAGGAGCCGTCCTCCTGCCGCACGGCCTTGGTGCGGCCCGCGCCCACGTCCGAACCGGCGTCCGGCTCGGTCAGCACCATGGTGGCGCCCCAGCCGTCGTCGATCATGAACTGGGCCCAGCGCTTCTGCTCGTCGGTGCCGTTGCGGTGCACGACCGTGGCGAAGTTGGGGCCCGCCATGTACATGTACGCGGACGGGTTCGCGCCCAGGACCAGCTCGGACGCCGCCCACTGCACCGAGGGGGGCACGCCGAAGCCGCCCAGGTCCTCCGGGAGCGAGAGGCGGTACCACTCGCCGTCCCAGAGCGCCCGGTAGGACTGCCGGAACGCCTCGGGCAGGGTCACCGAGTGGGTCTTCGGGTCGAAGACCGGCGGGTTGCGGTCGGACTCGGCGAAGGAGTCGGCCAGCGGGCCGACCGCGAGGTTGTTCAGCTCGGTGAGGATGCCGCGCGCGGTCTCCTCGTCGGCCTGCTCGAACGGCCCCGTGCCGAGGTGGTCCTGCACGTTGAAGACCTCGAAGAGGTTGAACTCGAGGTCCCGGACGTTGCTCTTGTAGTGACCCATCTCGTCGCTCACTCCATCAAGGTCGGGGCCTGATCCCCCTTACTGACCGGTAACAAACAGAGTATTACCTGTCAGTAACCTCGGCAAGGCCAGCCACCCGGTTGTGGTCGACCGAACGCCGGACCGCCACCTCCCGTTCCCCTGGGCGCGTGACGCGGGCGGCCCCCGTGCACGGCCGGGACCGGCGCCCCCGAACGGGCCCCGGGCCACCCCGGGGCGCACCCCCGCCGCCCGCGGGCGTCCCGGCCGAAGGCGCCCGCCGAC
>NZ_JBQGCX010001207.1:0-2208 GCF_052038725.1 Actinosynnema sp. | reverse complement strand
GCACCGCCACCCGCACCTCGTGCGGCTCCAGCGCGGCCCTGGGGCGGGGAGCGGCCACCACGCCGTCCGGGCCCGCCTCGAGCCGCCACGGCCCGTCCGGCACCGCCAGTGCGGGCCGGGGCTCGGCGACCAGCCGGGGCGCGAACGCCGTCCCACCGCGCACCGCCACCTGCTCCCGCCCGGACGACACCGCCGCCGCCACGTCCTCGGCGCGCTCGGCGTCCACCAGCACGATCCGCCCCGGCCACCGGACCTGGAGCGCGCCGACCGCGCCGCGCAGCGCCGCGCCCACCGGGTCGACCCGGTCCTGCCCGCGCACCGCCACCGCGTCGCGGGTCAGCACCACCCGCGCGGGGTGCTCCGCGAGCGCGTCCTCGACCTCCGCGCGCGCCCGCACCACCGGCCCGGCGACGTCGGCGCCGGAGCGCCCGCGCTGGTCGAGCACCACCGGATCACCACCGGGCGCGCCGGTCGGGCACGGCTCCCACACCTCGCGGAACAGCGCGCCCCGCCGCTCGGCCTCCGCCGCCGCGCGCGGTTCCACCGAGCCGATCGACGCGACGGGCGCGCCCTCGGCGTCGGCCAGGTCCAGCCGCGTCCCGCCGGGGGAGCGCAGCACCCGCGCCCGCAGCTCTCCCGGCGCGCGACCGGGGTGGTGCGGGACGACGTCGCGCCAGGCGTGCGCGAGCAGGTCGGGCGACGGGTCGCGGCCCAGCAGCGCGGCGGCCTCCAGCAGCGCCGGGTGGATCACCCACTCCTGCTCCGGAACCCCTTGCGGCAGCACGAGGTCCGCGTACCAGGCGGTGTCGTCCCGCCACACCGCGCGCACCCCCCGGAACGCCGGCCCGAGCCCGCCGGGGTGCACGACCGGCGCCGGTTCGGCGCCCGCCGGGGGCCACTCGTCGGGGCGCCAGGCTTCACCGTCCACTGCGGACTCGGCGAGAACCCCGGTGGCGCAACGCATCCAGACCCCCTCGTCCTCCCGCGCGTGCACCACCAGCTCCGTGCCGCTGATCCGCGCGCGCAGCGCCACCGGGTCCACCAGCCCCGGCGGCGCGTGCACCACCAGCTCGGCGACCCCGGCCAGCCCCGCCCGGCGCGCCGCGTGCAGCGCCACGTCCAGCAGCGCGGCGCCCGGCAGCACCGCGACGCCGTGCGCGGTCCGGTCCGCCAACCACGGCTGCTCAGCGGGGCGCACGCGCCCGGTGAACACCACCTCCTCGCTGCCCGGCACGTCCACCCGCGTGCCCAGCAGCGGGTGCCCGCCCTCGTCCAGCCCCAGCTCGCCCGGCGCGGTCGACGCCCGACCCCCGCGCGGTGGCAGGAACTCCCGCTGGAACGGGTAGGTCGGCAGCTCCACCGGCCGCCCCGCCGGGATCAGCCCCGTCCAGTCCACCGGCCTGCCCGCGCCGTGCGCCCGCGCCAGGTCGGCCAGGAACGCCTCCGCGCCCGCCCCGTCCGACCGGATCACCCGCAGCGGCCCGGCGTGCTCCTCCAACCAGGTCAGCGCCGCGTGCAGCCGGACCGGGCCGCGCAGCTGCCGCGCCCAGTAGGCCGCCGTGCCGAAGTCCTCGGCGGGCGCGCCCACCAGCGTCGACACCACCGGCAGCGCCGGGGCGCGCACCACCAGGCGCTCGGCGACCCGCGCCAGCTCCGCGACCAGCGGGTCGCAGTGGTGCGAGTGGAACGCCCCGCCCGCGCGCGGCTGCTCCACCGGGCGGCCCAGCGCCCGCCAGTGCCCCACGACCGCCGCGACCGCGTCCGCGTCACCGGAGACGACCGTGCTGTCCGGCCCGGTCACCGCCGCCACCGACACCCGTTCCCCCAGCGCCGCGGCCACTTCCGCCTCGCTCGCGCCGATCCGCGCCATCACGCCCGAGCGGGGCAGGTCGGCCAGCAGCCGGGCGCGGGCGGCCACCAGCGCAGCCGCGTCCGGCAGGTCCAGCACACCCGCGAGGTGCGCGGCGGCGACCTCGCCGACCGAGCGGCCCACGAGGTGGTCGGGCGCGGCGCCGTGGTGCTCGTAGAGCCGGAACAGCGCCACCTGGAAGGCGAACAGCGCGGGCTGCGCCACCTCCGGCCGGTCCAGGTCGCCGCCGTGGAACACCAGGTCGGTCAGCGGCGCCTCGAACCTCGCCACCACCTCGTCCCACGCCGAGGCGAACACCGGGAACGCGTCGTACAGGTCGCGGCCCATGCCCGCGCGCT
>NZ_JBQGCX010001206.1:0-4689 GCF_052038725.1 Actinosynnema sp. | reverse complement strand
CCCCCGGGACGACCCGCGCGCGCAGCCCGCGCCCGCGACCGCAGCCGCGGCGGTCACCTCGCAGGTGACGGCCCAGGTGACGGCGGTCCAGGCCGCCGCGCAGCCCACCCCCCGGGGCCTCGCCCGCACGGGCGCGGCGGTGGAGGAGCGGGCGTCCGCCGAGGTGGGGCTGGACGGCGTCGCCGCCGCAGGCCACGCCTCGCTGGCCGCGCAGGCCCCGACCGCGCCCACCCCCCAGGTGGCCGCACCGGCGCCCGCGCAGGCCCCGGCCGCGCCGCAGCCGGTCCCGCAGCTGCCGCCCAGCTCCCAGCTGGCGGCGGCGCTCGCCCCGCTGCGCGGGCGCAACGGCGTGCACGAGCTGACCGTGCACCTGCACCCGCTGGACCTGGGTCCGATCGCGGTGACCGCGCAGGTCAACGGCGACCAGATCCAGCTGACCCTGAGCGGGGCCACCGAGACCGGGCGGGACGCGCTGCGCGCGGCGCTGCCCGACCTGCGCCGGGAGATGGAGCGCGCCGGGTTCGGCGCGACCTCCTTCACCGGCGGCCAGGACGGCGGCGGCCAGCAGCGCGGGTCGTGGCAGTCCCCGGCCGAGCGCGGCTTCGGCCCGCGCCCGGCGATGACCGCCTCGGCGTTCGGCAGCACCACCCAGACCACCGCGACCGGGGCGACCACGCGCGCCACCGGATCGCTGGACCTGCGCGCCTGATCCGCGCGCCCGCCCCCACGGAGAGACCATGACCAGCCCCATCGGCGGCGCCGGGTCGACGCAGGCCACCACCCCCAACCAGACGAGCGCGGGCTCCGCGCTGGGCTCGCTGGGCGGGGACGCGTTCCTCAAGCTCCTCGTCGCCCAGCTCAAGTACCAGGACCCGAGCAACCCCACGGACTCCACCGCGTTCATGGCGCAGACCGCGCAGCTGACCTCGGTGGACAAGCTCAACTCGATCGCGCAGCAGCAGACGCAGCTGGTCGCCTCGCAGCTGAGCGCACAGGCGGCGGGGCTGGTGGGCCGAGAGGTCACCTACACCACCGCGAGCGGTGACCGGGCGAGCGGCATCGTCTCCTCGACGACCTTCGGCTCCGCGCCCACGCTGCGCGTCGGCGCCGTCGACGTGCCGCTCTCCTCCATCACCGGAACGAGCGCGCAGGCCTAGCGCCTGCCTGCCGATCAGACCAGTAGCACCCTCACTCCACTCCACAGGGAGAACAAGCACATGCTCCGTTCGCTGTTCAGCGGCATCAGCGGTCTCCGCGCCCACCAGCAGATGATGGACGTGACCGGCAACAACATCTCGAACGTCAACACGACGGGCTTCAAGTCCTCGCAGACGGTGTTCGAGGACACGCTCAGCCAGACCCTGCGCGCCGCCCAGGCCGCGGGCGCCAACACCGCCGCGACGAACCCGGCCCAGGTGGGTCTGGGCGTGCGGACCGCGGGCATCAACACGAACTTCAACCAGGGCACCACGCAGAGCACCGGCCGCAACACGGACATGCTCATCCAGGGCGACGGGTTCTTCGTCGTCAACTCCTCGGGCCAGCAGCTGTACACCCGCGCGGGCGCCCTGTCGTTCGACGCGGCGGGCCAGCTCACCACCCCGGCGGGCGGCATCCTGCAGGGCTGGATGGCCAACGGCGCGGGCGTGGTCGACAAGAACCAGCCGGTGGCGGGCCTGACCGTCGACAAGGGCACCTACACCAGCTTCAGCGTCTCCGGCGACGGCACGATCGTGGGCGTGCTGGCCAACGGCACGCCGCGCACGGTCGGCCAGATCGCCATGGCGAACTTCGCCAACCCCGGCGGCCTGGACAAGGCGGGCGGCTCGTTCTACCGGGCCACCGTCAACTCCGGCCCGGTCCAGATCGGCGGCGCGGGCGACAACGGCACCGGCACCGTCGTGTCCGGCGCGCTGGAGATGTCCAACGTGGACCTCTCGCAGGAGTTCACCAACCTGATCATCGCCCAGCGCGGGTTCCAGGCGAACTCGAAGGTGATCACCTCGTCGGACGAGATCCTGCAGGACCTGATGAACCTCAAGCGCTAACGGGTGAAGGGCGGCCGGGCCTTCTCCACCCCGGCCGCCCTTCGTTCCCCCTCAGGAGTGAAGGCGCACTGCCGTTTGTAACGCCACGGACCCACGGACGGGCCCGATGCCCGACATCCAAGGACGGAAGCCGTGATCGTGCTCAACAGATTGAACGGTCAGCCCTTCGCGCTGAACCCGGACCTGATCGAACGCGCGGAGTCCAACCCGGACACCGTGGTCACGCTCCTCAGCGGCGCCAAGTACGTGGTGGCGCAGACCATCGAGGAGATCTCCGACCTGGTGCGCAGGCACCGCGCCGGGGTGCTGAGCCTGGCGCAGGACCCCGCTCCCGCCGAGCACCCCCCGGTTCCCCGACGCAGGATGCGCGTCGCCCCCGACCCGGTCGAGCCGACCGAGCCGTCGGTGCTGCGACTGCCCACGGACAGGGAGCTGTAGATGGACCCCGCAAGCATCGCGGGCACCGTCCTCGTCTTCGTCGCGATCTTCGTCTCGACGGCGCTCGAAGGCGGCAACCCGCTCTCGATGTTCCTGCTCCCGCCCATCCTGCTGGTCGTGTTCGGCACGATCGGCGCGGTGATGGCCAGTGGTGTCATGCGCGACAGCATGAGCCTGCCCGCGCTGCTCAAGCGCGCGTTCCTGGCGCCGAAGATGGACGGCTCCGTGGTGGTCGAGTCGATCGTCTCGCTGGCCGACCGGGCCCGCCGCGAGGGCCTGCTGGCCCTGGAGGAGGAGGCCAAGAAGGTGGAGGACCCGTTCCTGCGCCGCGGCCTCGTGCTGGCGATCGACGGCATGGACTCCAAGGAGATCCGGGAGATCCTCGAAGGCGAGATCGAGACCAAGCAGCGCTACGACAAGGTCGGCGTGAAGATGTTCACCGACATGGGCGCCCTCGCGCCCACGATCGGCATCATCGGCACCGTGCTCGGCCTGATCCACGTGCTGGAGAACCTGAGCGACCCGGCCAAGCTCGGCCACCTGATCGCGGGCGCGTTCGTGGCGACCCTGTGGGGCGTCATGACGGCCAACGCGATGTGGCTGCCCATCGGCAGCCGCCTCAAGCGCATCAGCGACCTGGAGTGCGAGCAGATGCAGGTGGTCGTGGAGGGCGTGCTGGCCATCCAGGCGGGCTCCAACCCGCGCCTGGTCGGGCAGAAGCTGCGCGCCATGGTCGCCACCGGCCCGCCCGAGGCAGAGAAGAAGGCCGCCTGATGTCCGGCGGCGGAGGTGGCAAGGGCAAGAAGCACCAGGAGGAGGAGCACGTCAACCACGAGCGGTGGATGGTCACCTACGCGGACATGATCACGCTGCTCATGGTGCTCTTCATCGTCATGTTCGCCATGTCCTCGGTGGACTCGCAGAAGTTCCAGGAGCTGAAGAAGAGCCTGGCGGGCGCGTTCAGCGGCTCGGACCACATCACGGTGTTCGGCGCGGGCGGCGCGGGCAGCGCCAACGGCGGCATCAACCCCGACCCGGTGGACCTCAAGAGCGAGGCGAGCGGGTCGGGGAGCACGCAGGACCTGAGCTCGAAGGCCGCGCAGGAGGCGGTCCAGCAGGCCGACCGCGAGAAGGCCGCCAAGAACCTGAAGGCCGCCGAGGCGGAGGTCCAGCACCTCAAGGAGCTGGGCGAGCAGATGGCGAAGCAGTTGCAGGACCAGGGCCTGGGCGGGACCGCCCAGTTCCGGGTGGACGACCGGGGCCTGGTGGTCACGGTGGTCACCACGTCGGTGGTCTTCGCGGGCGACCGCGCCGAGCTGCTGCCCGACGGGCAGCGGATCGTCGACGCGCTGGCGCCGGTGCTGAAGTCCGTCGGCAACCGGGTCGAGGTGGACGGGCACACCAACCAGCTGCCCGTGGCCACGGTGAACTACCCGAGCAGCTGGGAGCTGTCCACGGCGCGCGCGTCCAGCGTGGTGCGCTACCTGATCGAGCGGGACGGCCTGGCCGCGTCGCGGCTGACCGCGGTCGGCTACGCCGACACCAGGCCGCTGTACGACCCCGCGGACCCCAGGTCGGTGACCGGCAACCGCCGGGTGGAGGTCGTGGTGCTGTCCGACCAGCCCACCGAGGTCCGCACGCTGCTGCCCGCCGCAGCGGCCGAGTGACGAGAGAGCCAGAGGAGGACGAGAGATGGCCAAGGACGACAAGAAGGCTGAGAAGGACAAGCCCGAGGAGGGCGAGGGCAAGGGCGGTGGCAAGACGAAGCTGCTGATCATCGTCGCCGTCGCGGTGCTCGCCCTCGGCGGCGCCGGGAGCTGGTTCTTCCTGTTCCGCGACAGCACCCCGGCCCCGCCGGAGCCGGGCACGGTGGTCGCGCTGGACTCGATCACGATGAACCTGGCGGACGGGCACTACCTGAAGCTGAAGCTCTCGCTCCAGCAGACCAAGGACGCGGCCGAGGACGTGGACGGCAGCAAGGCCCTGGACCTGGTGGTCAGCGAGTTCAGCAACCGGTCGATCGCGGAGCTGTCCAGCAACGAGGCCCGCGAGAGCCTGAAGGCCGCGCTGCAGGAGAAGGTCGTGTCCGCGTACGAGGACCTGGTGATGGGCATCTACTTCACGGAGTTCGTGACCCAGTGACCCCGATCCGGTGACCGGGGCCGGTGGCCCAGCCCCGGTCCCGCGATCCGCGAAGGCAGCC
>NZ_JBQGCX010001205.1:0-5294 GCF_052038725.1 Actinosynnema sp. | reverse complement strand
CGGCAACGGCGGCGAACATCGGCACGTAGCCGCCGAAGGAGATGATGCTGCCTGCGGTGACCGGAGCGGCAACCCGCCCTACGGTCGCGACGAGGACCTGTCGTCCGGAGGTGTGCGCGAACGCGCGGCGGGGGACGAACTCCCCGAGCAGAGCGGCGCGAGCAATTGTCATCACTCCGAACCCGGCCCCGAAGAGGAGAACGAACAGCACCACGCCGGCGACGCCTGGCACGGTGAGGAGCACCAGGACACCTAAGGCCTGACCTGCGACGATCAGGGCGGCGGTGGCGGCGAGGCCGAGGCGCTGGGCAGCACCGGTGAAGACGACTCGTCCGGTGACCGACATGATCCCCAGGGAGCCGGCCGCCGTGGCGGCAGACAGCGCCGGCATACCTGTGTGGACCAGGTACCCGACGAGATGGACCGCGACCACGGTGACGGCGACGGTGTGCATGAGGTGAGCCAACGTCAGCCGTCGCACCGCAGCCTGCATCGCAGGAGCGGTGCGGCCCTCGGCGGCGGCGGCGGTGAGCTCACTGTCATGGGCCGCGGGTTCGGTCCCGTCCGGGCGCAGGCCATGGTCGGAAGGGGCGCGGCGAAGCACAAGAGCGTGCGGAATGGCGCAGCCGCCCACCAGGACCGCCAGGACCACCAGTGCCGATCGCCAACCCAGGGTGTCCACCAGTGCCTGGGAGACCGGTAGGAAGATCGTCGAGGAGAATCCGGCCACCACGGTCATGGTGAGCAGGGCGGCCCGGCGGCGCCGGTAGAACCAGGTGTTGATCACGGCGAACGCAGGCTCGTAGAGCACTAGGGCGCTGGCCACGCCGATGACGACGAAGGCGGCGTAGAGCTGGGGCATGGTGTGGGCCTGGGACCAGGCCAGCACCCCGGCTCCGGCGAGCAGGCTGCCACCGGTCATGACGGCCCGGGCGCCGTGCCGGTCGACGTGGCGGCCGACCAGGGGAGCGGCTGCACCGCTGACGGCGATGCCGAGGGAGAGGGCGCCGGAGATGGCGGCGGTGCTCGCACCGAGCTCGGCGCGCATGGGCGCGACCATCACGGCGAAGCAGTAGTAGAGCGCGGCGTAGCTGATGGTCTCGGTGACCGCGAGCACCCGCACCATCCGCCAGCCGGGGAAGGCGGCGCGCCGCCGCTGCCGGGCAGCGGCGGCACGTAGCAGGGTGGAGGTCACGCGCCCGTGCAGCACCGGCCCGAGCCGGCGGGGGTGGTGACCACGAGCTCGGCGAGCAGGCCCCCGCCGCCGGTGCCGGTGGCGAAGCCGAGTGCCGGGACCCCGGCGGGTCGTTCGCGGTGCGCGTCGGCCGGCACCTGCAAATCGTGCACACCGGTCGGAGTGCCGCAGCAGCCGCCGCTGGCGGCGGTGTCCTCGCCCTTGGCGTTGACCGAGCAGACCCCGGTCTCGGGCAGCACGAGCTGGACCTCGTCGGCCGCGGCGAGGTCGCCGGCCAGTGCGGCGACCACCGAGCGGACCTGTTCGTTGCCGGTGGTGATGAGGGATGTCGGGGCGCGGCCGTAGGACTTCATCCCGACGATGTACAGGCCGTCGTCGGGCTGGGCCAGGTCGCTGTGGCCGTGGGGCGGCACGGTGCCGCAGGAGTGGTACTGCGGGTCGACCAGCGGCGCCAGCCGGGTCGGGGCCTCGAGGGCCGGGTGCAGGTCGAGCTGGGTCTCGGCGAGCATGGACAGGTCGGGCCGGAACCCGGTCGCGGCCGCCAGGTTGTGGATGCCTTCGAGGCTGAGCGCGCCGTCCGCCGTTTCACCATGGACCGTGAGGTTGTCCTGGCCGGTCTCAAGGGCGGTGATGGAGAAGCCGGTGACCAGCCGCACGGCGCCGGAGTCCACGAGCGCGTGCAGGTCGGTGCCGAGCTGGCCGCGTGCGGGCAGCTGGTCGGCCGTCCCACCGCCGTAGACCTTTCCCGGCGAGGCGCCGCGGACGGCCCACAGGATCTCCGTCCTCGGCTCCTGCTCGGCCAGCCGGGCGAGGTTCAGCAGCGTGTTCGCCGCGGAGTGCCCGGCGCCCACGACGAGCGTGCGGCGGCCGGCGAAACGTGCCCGGTCCCGGCCCAGGACGTCCGGCAGCGGCCCTACCAGGAAGTCTGCGGCCTCGTCCTCCCCGAGCGCGGGCAGACCCGAGGCTCCCAGGGGGTTGGGCTGGCCCCAGGTGCCCGAGGCGTCGATCACTGCGCGGGCGTACAGCTCGCTCACCGTCCCAGCGCTGTCGCGGACACGCAGGACGAACGGGCGTTCCGCCCGGCCGATGCTGCGGGTCTTGTCCATCCCCGCCCGCGAGACCGCCAGCACCCGCGTCCCGACACGCACCTGATCGGCGAACAGCCGGCCGAGCGGGAGCAGGTAGTGCTCGACCAGCTCCGCACCGGTGGGCGGGACCGGGGTGGCCGGGGGAGCCCAGCCGGTCGGCGCCAGCAGCTTCTCTGCCGTGGCGTCGACGATGTACTGCCACGGGGTGAAGGTGCGGATGTGGCCCCACTCGGAGACGGCGGCGCCGACCTCGTCCCCGGCCTCGAGGACCAGGAACGGCAGCCCCCGGTCGGCCAGGTGTGCGGCGGCGGCCAGCCCCACCGGTCCGGCGCCGACGACGGCGACGGGAAGGTCCTCACGGTTCGCTGTGGTCATGATGATGTCCTGCCTCCTGGCGGCTCCGCCGGTCGATGGCCTAGTATCGACGTCTGTCGATGGAGTGCAGCCTGCACCCAAACATCGATGATTGTCAATAGAGGAGCCTGTGACGTGTCGACCCCCACCCGAGCCCTGCCTGTCGTCCCCACCCAGCCGACGGTGGAGGAGTGCTGCGCTCCGCTGCGGGCCAGTGCCCTGACCTCCGAGGAGGCCGGCGAGCTGGCCCGCCGGTTCGCCGCGCTGGGCGACCCCGTGCGCCTCAGACTGCTGAACCTGCTGGCCACCAGCAGCGACGGTGCCGTGTGCGTGTGCGACCTGGTCGAGCCTGTCGGCAAGAGCCAGCCCACCGTCAGCCACCATCTCAAGATCCTGCGTGAGGCGGGCCTGGTCACCAGCGAGCGGCGTGGCACCAACGTCTGGTACGCCGCCGTGCCGGCAGCGATTGACTCGCTCCGCCAGGCGCTGGCACCGGCGCCCTGAAGGAGCCGCCTGGGCGCGGCACCGCCGGGGGCAGGGCGGCCCAGATTGACATTCGTCCATGCCGTCCCCCACGATGCTCACATCGATAGGCGTCTATAGATGGGATCCGTATGAGCCAGGGCACCCCGACGGCAGCGGGCATGGTCACCGACTCACCCACCGCTCACCTGTCCACCACCGACAAGTACCTGCCGGTGTGGATCGGTGCGGCGATGGTCGCGGGGCTGCTGCTGGGCCGGTCGGTGCCCGGACTGGACTCCTGGCTCGGTGCGGTGGAGGTCGATGGTGTCTCGCTGCCGATCGCCCTCGGCCTCCTGGTGATGATGTACCCGGTGCTGGCCAAGGTCCGCTACGACCGGCTCGACACCGTCGTGGCCGACCGCCGGATGCTGCTCAGCTCACTGGTGCTGAACTGGCTCGTCGGCCCGGCGCTGATGTTCGCGCTGGCATGGGTCTTCCTGGCCGACCTGCCCGAGTACCGCACCGGACTGATCATCGTCGGCCTGGCCCGGTGCATCGCGATGGTCATCATCTGGAACGACCTGGCGTGCGGCGACCGGGAGGCCGCCGCGGTGCTGGTCGCGCTCAACTCGGTCTTCCAGGTGGTCGCCTTCGCGGGGCTCGGCTGGTTCTACCTGTCGGTGCTGCCAGGCTGGCTCGGCCTGGACCAGGCGGCCCTGGACGTCTCGGCCTGGCAGATCGCCAAGTCGGTCCTCAGCTTCCTCGGGATCCCGCTGCTGGCCGGGTTCTTCTCCCGCGTCTGGGGTGAGAAGGCCAAGGGCCGCACCTGGTACGAGGAGCGTTTCCTCCCCGCGGTCAGCCCCTGGGCGCTGCGCGGTCTGCTGTTCACGATCGTGCTGCTGTTCGCGCTGCAGGGTGACCGGATCACCTCCCAGCCGCTGGATGTCGCACGCATGGCGGTGCCGCTGCTGCTCTACTTCGGCCTGATGTGGGGTGTCGGGTTCGCCCTCGGCAAGGGCCTGGGGATGTCGTACGAGCGCACCACCACCCTCGCCTTCACCGCTGCCGGCAACAACTTCGAGCTTGCCATCGCCGTCGCGATCGCCACCTTCGGTATCGCCTCCGGTGAGGCGGTCGCCGCCGTGGTCGGCCCGCTCATCGAGGTGCCGATCCTGGTCGGGCTCGTCTACGTCTCCCTCGCGCTGCGGGACCGCTTCAGACACCCTGAGGTCCCGACCGATGTCCCCTCCCAGGCCTGAGCACGTCAGCCGGCACACGCTTCGGGCCCGCGTGATCACCCTGTAGGGCGACCTGCACCTCTGACCCCCTGTCTGTCCACCCGTCGCGAGAGGATCACTACGTGCCCGACGTCCCCACGGTGCTGTTCGTCTGCGTCAAGAACGCCGGCAAGTCGCAGATGGCCGCCGCTCTCATGCGTCAGCGCTACGGCGGTACCGTCCGGGTGCTCTCTGCCGGGACACGTCCCGGGAGCGCGCTGAACGAAGAGTCGGTGGCGGCGCTGGAGGAGGTGGGTGCCTCGACCGTCGGCGAGCACCCCAAACCGGTCGACGGGGCGCTGCTCGCCCAGGTGGACCTGGTCGTCCTCCTCGGCGAGGAGGTCCAGCTCGCCCTCGGCGCAATGCCTGCCCAGCGGTGGGTCACCGACGAGCCGTCACGTCGAGGCGTGGAGGGCATGGAACGCATGCGGCTGGTGCGCGACGATATTGCCGACCGTGTCGCCACCCTGGGCGCGCAGCTGGGACTCCGGTCACCGGCATGACCGACCGTGTCACGCAGCAGGTCCGCGCACTCATCGTCGGCGGCGGTCAGGCCGGGCTCGCGACCGCGTTCTACCTGCGCCGCCGGGGTATCGAGCACGTGGTGCTGGACGAGCAGACCGGGCCGGGCGGTGCCTGGCTGCATACCTGGAAGTCTCTGCGCCTGTTCTCACCCGCCGCCTACTCCTCTCTGCCCGGGTGGCCCATGCCGCCCACGACCAGCGACGGTTACCCCGACGCCGCCCACGTCGTCGACTATCTCGCGCGCTACGAGCAGCGCTACGACATCCCGGTACGCCGCGGGGAACGCGTCACGGCCGTGGACGTCGAGGGCGGTGGCTTCCGGGTAACCACCTCGGCAGGCTCTTGGCGAGCCAGGGCGGTCTTCAACGCCACCGGCAGTTGGTCCCGCCC
>NZ_JBQGCX010001204.1:0-2129 GCF_052038725.1 Actinosynnema sp. | reverse complement strand
GTCAGCATGTCCGCGATCGGGTCGGTCATCGTCATCGGGCCTCAGCCCTTCCTCGCCGTGGTTTCCGCGTGGGACCTGCGGCGTCGTGCGTGGGGTGGAGCGTGAACGGGGTGGTGGGGGTCCCGCGCCGGGGGCGCGGGGCACAGACCCGGCGCTCTTTGTGGCCCCCGGCACCTCGCCGGCGTGGGCCATCTCGCGCAGGCACACGCGGCACAGGCCGAACTTGCGGTACACCGAGTGCGGTCGCCCGCACTTCTGGCAGCGGGTGTAGGCGCGCACCTTGAACTTGGGCTTGCGGGCGGCCTTGTTGATGAGGGCGGTCTTCGCCATGTCGGTCCTCCTCCCCTCAGGCGCTCTTGAAGGGGAAGCCGAGCTTGCGGAGCAGGCTGCGTCCCTCGTCGTCGGTGGTGGCGGAGGTGACCACGGTGATGTCCATGCCACGGACCCGGTCGATGCGGTCCTGGTCGATCTCGTGGAACATCGCCTGCTCGGTCAGGCCGAAGGTGTAGTTGCCGCTGCCGTCGAACTGCTTGTCGCTGAGCCCGCGGAAGTCGCGGATGCGGGGCAGGGCCACGCTCAGCAGGCGGTCGAGGAACTCCCACATCCGGTCCCCGCGCAGCGTGACGTGCGCGCCGATCGGCATGCCCTCGCGGAGCTTGAACTGCGCGATGGACTTGCGGGCCTTGGTGACCTGCGGCTTCTGGCCGGTGATGGCCGTGAGGTCGCGGACGGCGCCGTCGATGAGCTTGGAGTCACGGGCCGCCTCGCCGACGCCCATGTTGACGACGACCTTGACGACGCCCGGCACCTGCATGACGTTCGCGTAGGCGAACTCCTCGCGCAGCGCGGGGAGGATCTCCTCGCGGTAGCGCAGCTTCAGCCGCGGGGCCGGGGCGGCCTCGGCGGCCTCGGGGGCCGTGGTGGTGGTGTCGGTCATGCGATGTCCTTGCCCGAGCGCTTGGCGACGCGGACGCGCACGGTGCGCTCCCGGCCGTCACGCTCCTGGGTCTCGGTGCGGATGCCCACGCGGGTGGGCTGCTTGGTCTCCGGGTCCACGACCGCCACGTTCGACAGGTGGATCGGGGCCTCGGTGTGCACGAGGCCGCCGGTGCGCGAGCCGCGCCCCGTCTGACCCGCGCGCACGTGCTTGGTCACGCGCTTGACGCCCTCGACGAGCACCCGACCGGTCTCCCGGTCGACGGAGATGACCTTGCCGGTCTTCCCCTTGTCGGCGCCGGCGATGACGACGACGGTGTCACCCTTCTTGATGCGGGTGCGGACACGGGCCTTGCCCGTCTGCCGGCCGGCCATCACAGCACCTCCGGTGCCAGCGAGATGATCTTCATGAACTTCTTGTCGCGCAGCTCGCGACCCACCGGCCCGAAGATGCGGGTGCCGCGGGGGTCGCCGTCGTTGCGCAGGATGACGGCGGCGTTCTCGTCGAAGCGGATGTAGCTGCCGTCGGGACGGCGCCGCTCCTTGACCGTGCGGACGACGACGGCCTTGACCACGTCACCGCGCTTCACGTTGCC
This sequence comes from Actinosynnema sp., assembly GCF_052038725.1. NCBI lineage: Bacteria > Bacillati > Actinomycetota > Actinomycetes > Pseudonocardiales > Pseudonocardiaceae > Actinosynnema > Actinosynnema sp. Next base: position 597 of record NZ_JBQGCX010001204.1, on the reverse strand, counting down.
ACCGGGGATCGCGTCCTTGACGGTCGCGACGATGGTGTCGCCGATGCCGGCGTAGCGTCGACCGGAGCCACCGAGGACACGGATGCAGAGGATCTCCTTCGCACCGGTGTTGTCGGCGACCTTGAGCCGGGACTCCTGCTGGATCACTGGTGCCTCACTTCGCCTTCTCGACGACCTCGACGACGCGCCAGCGCTTGGTGGCCGACAGCGGTCGGGTCTCCATCAGCAGCACGAGGTCGCCGACGCCGGCGGTGTTCTGCTCGTCGTGCGCCTTCACCTTGCTGGTGCGGCGCAGGACCTTGCCGTACAGGGGGTGCTTGACGCGGTCCTCGACGGCGACGACGACGGTCTTGTCCATCGTGTCGCTGACGACGTAGCCGCGGCGCACCTTGCGGTTGCCCCGGTCCTGGGCGGCCGCCTCGACGGCCCCGTTGGTCTCGGTGCTCACGATGCGACCTCCTGGGTGGTGATGCCGAGCTCGCGCTCACGCATCACGGTGTAGATCCGGGCGATGTCCCGCTTGACGGCCTTGAGCCGGCCGTGGCTCTCCAGCTGGCCGGTGGCCGAGGCGAAGCGCAGGTTGAACAGCTCCTCCTT
>NZ_JBQGCX010001203.1:0-4065 GCF_052038725.1 Actinosynnema sp. | reverse complement strand
GCACCCCCGGCGACCGCAGCGCCGCCCCCGCCACGTGCGCCGCCTCCCCGAGGCTGCGCCGCACCTCCGGCACCCCGCACACCACCGTCCCGACCGCCACCACCACCGGCAGCCCGTGCTGCGTGGCCGCCGCCGCCCGGTGCACCTCGCGGGCGAACTGCCGCAGCACCCCCTCCACCGGGGTCTGCGGCGGCAGCGCCAGCAGCGCCCGCACGCTCGTGTCGTCCACCACCCCGACCAGCGCGGGCACCGGCGCCCGCCGGGCCGCCAGCGCCGTGGCCTCGGCCAGGTCCCGCAGCACCTCCTGCGTGGCCAGCGACTGCCCCGGCGTGGTCGCCGCGCCCGGCCGGATCGCCACCCCGAGCAGCTGCCGCCGCTCCAGCGGCACCCCCAGCGCGGCGGCCCGCGCGGGCAGGTCGGCGGGCGGGCGGTCCAGCAGCTGGGTGAGCAGCGTGCGGTGCGTCTGCCGCTCCAGCGACTCCCGGTCCCGCGCCACCAGCCGGTGCACGGCCAGCGCGGACGCCGCCCGCTCCGCGACCACCACGTGCCGGTGCGGCGGCTCGGCCGCGCTGACCAGCACGAGCCTTCCCCAGTCCGACCCGCGCGCCCCCACCGCGGTCACCAGCCAACCGGGCCCCGCGTGGTAGGCGGTCCGCCCGGCCCCGGACACCTCGCGCGAGCGCGCGCCCCAGTCGGCCAGCAGCGCCACCGGGTCCTGCCCGGCCGCGTCGTACGCCAGCACCTCGTGCCCCAGCGTCTCCAGCACCACCGGCAGCCCCGACGTGCGCGCCACCTCCCGCAGCACCTCGGCCGGTTCCGCGCCCGCCACGGTCAGCGCCGTGAACGCCTCGTGCACCTGCTCGGCGGCCCGCAGCTCGGCGAGCTGCGCGTCCACGATCAGCGACACCACCGCCTCGGTGACCGCGACGAACCGCACCTCCACCGACAGCGTGACCAGCGGCAGCCCGTGCTCCTGCGCCGCCGCGACCAGCGCCCCCGGCACCCCGCCCCGCCACCGCCGCACCAGCTCCACGACCAGCCCGGTCGCCCCCACCCCGGCCAGCCCCGCCACGTACTCGCGCAGCGCCTCAGGCTCCTCCGGCAGGGCGATCCCGCTGGTCAGCACCAGCTCACCGCCGCGCAGCAGCGGCGCGATGTCGGCGACCTCGGCCACGTGCACCCAGCGCACCGACCGCCCCAACCCCTCCGCGCCCGCGACCACCCTGGGCTGACCCTGTCGCACCACGGACAGGGATAACGCCTCCGCCACGGTCGGGTACATGCACACAACGTAATCGCCACTCCTGGAAAGCGGTACAGGTTGTGCATGGCGGTGGGCCGCCGCGCCCCGTGAGACTGCGGGGGAGATTCGGGAGAGCGCGAACAGCGGGAGGCGCGGATGGCGCACGACGAGCTGCTGGCCAGGCACCGGGCGGTCCTGCCGGACTGGATGGCCCTGTACTACGACCACCCGATCGAGATCACGAGGGGCAGCGGCAGGCACGTCACCGACGGCGAGGGCCGCACCTACCTCGACTTCTTCGCGGGCATCCTCACCAACGGCGTCGGCTACGACATCGCCGAGATCAGCGACGCCATCCGGTCCCAGATCGACACCGGCGTGCTGCACAGCTCCACCCTGTACCTGATCCGCTCGCAGGTGGAGCTGGCCGAGCGGATCGCCGGGCTGTCCGGCATCCCGGACGCCAAGGTGTTCTTCACCAACTCCGGCACCGAGGCCAACGAGACCGCGCTCATGCTGGCCTGCGGGCACCGCCGCAGCGACCAGGTCCTAGCCCTGCGCAACTCGTACCACGGCCGGGGCTTCGCGGCGACCGGCGTCACGGGCCTGCGCGCCTGGTCGCCGACCGCGCTCAGCCCGCTCAAGGTCGCCTGGGTGCACGGCGGCTACCGCTACCGCAGCCCGTTCCGCGACCTGTCCGACGCCGACTACGTCGCCGCCTGCGTCGCCGACCTGCGGGACGTGCTGAACACCGCCACCTCCGGCGACGTCGCGTGCATGATCGTCGAACCGATCCAGGGCGTCGGCGGGTTCACCCTGCCGCCGGACGGGCTGTTCGCCGCGTTCAAGGAGGTCCTGGACGAGCACGGCATCCTGCTGATCTCGGACGAGGTCCAGACCGGCTGGGGGCGCACCGGCGAGCACTTCTGGGGCATCGGCGCGCACGGCGTCACCCCCGACGCGATGACCTTCGCCAAGGGGCTCGGCAACGGGCTCGCCATCGGCGGCGTGGTCGCGCGCGGCGACGTCGTGGACGGCCTGACCGCCAACTCGATCTCCACGTTCGGCGGCAACCCGGTGTCCACGGCGGGCGCCCTGGCGACGCTGGACTACCTGCTCGGCCACGACCTCCAGTCCAACGCGGCCAAGCTCGGCGCCCGGCTGATCTCCGGGCTGCGCGACGTCGCCGCCGACCACCCGCTGCTCGGGGACGTGCGCGGCAAGGGCCTCATGGTCGGCCTGGAGCTGGTCGGCGAGGACCGCGCGCCCGACCCGGCGGCGGGGGTGGCCGTGCTGGAGGCGACGCGCGAGCGCGGGCTGCTGGTCGGCAAGGGCGGGCTGCACGGCAACGTCATCCGCCTCGCCCCGCCGCTGTCGGTGACCGCCGACGAGGTGGAGGAGGCGCTCGTGGCGCTGCGGGACGCGATCGCGGAGGTGTCGGCCCGATGAGCCTGATCTCCGAGGGCGGCGACGGGGCCGCCGACCGGGTCACCGCGAAGCGGATCACGCACTGGATCGGCGGCAAGCCGTGGACCGGCGGCGCCTCCCGCACCGGCGAGGTGCACGACCCGGCGACCGGGCAGGTCGCGTCCACCGTGGACCTGGCCCCGGTCGAGGTGGTCGACCGGGCGGTCGAGGTCGCGGGGGAGGCGTTCACCCGGTGGCGGGACTCGTCGCTGGCGCAGCGGTCCTCGGTGATGTTCGCGTTCCGCGAGCTGCTGCACGCCCGCAAGGGCGAGCTGGCCGCGATCATCACCGCCGAGCACGGCAAGGTCCTCGCCGACGCTGCGGGGGAGGTGCAGCGGGCGCTGGAGAACGTCGAGTTCGCCTGCGGCATCCCCCACCTGCTCAAGGGCGGCTTCAGCGAGAACGCCTCCAGCCGCTTCGACGTCTACTCGATCCAGCAGCCGCTCGGCGTGGTCGCGGTCGTGTCACCGTTCAACTTCCCGGCCATGGTGCCGCTGTGGTTCGTGCCGACCGCGATCGCCTGCGGCAACGCGGTCGTGCTCAAGCCCAGCGAGAAGGACCCGTCCGCGTCGGTGTTCCTCGCCGAGCTGTTCGCCGAGGCAGGGCTGCCCGACGGGGTCCTGAACGTGGTCCACGGCGACAAGGAGGCCGTCGACCGCCTCCTCGTCCACCCGGACGTGAAAGCCGTGTCCTTCGTCGGCTCCACCCCGGTGGCGCGCTACGTCTACGAGACCGCGACCGCGCGCGGCAAGCGCGTCCAGGCGCTCGGCGGCGCCAAGAACCACATGGTCGTCCTCCCCGACGCCGACCTCGACCTGGCGGCGGACGCCGCGGTCTCGGCGGGCTTCGGCTCGGCGGGGGAGCGCTGCATGGCGATCTCCGCGGTCGTCGCCGTCGACCCGGTGGGCGACGCCCTGGTGGCCAAGATCGCCGAGCGCATCGCCGCGCTGAAGGTCGGCGACGGCCGCCGCGCGGGCTGCGACATGGGCCCGCTGATCACCGCCGCGCACCGCGACCGCGTCACGTCCTACCTGGACAGCGGAGTCGCCGACGGGGCCGACCTGGTCGTGGACGGCCGGGACCACGCGATCGACGGCTCCCCCGAGGGCTTCTGGCTGGGCCCGACCCTGTTCGACCGGGTGGGCGTGGACATGGCGGTGTACCGGGACGAGGTGTTCGGCCCGGTGCTGTCGGTGCTGCGCGCGACCGGCTACGACGAGGCCCTGGACCTGGCAGCGGACGCCGCGGTCTCGGCGGGCTTCGGCTCGGCGGGGGAGCGCTGCATGGCGATCTCCGCCGTCGTCGCCGTCGACCCGGTGGGCGACGCCCTGGTGGCCAAGATCGCCGAGCGCATC
>NZ_JBQGCX010001202.1:0-2625 GCF_052038725.1 Actinosynnema sp. | reverse complement strand
CGCCTCGGCGTAGCTCGCCGACGCGTCGTAGATCGTGGTCTGCGGCGCGCCCTCGGCCAGGAAGTCGCGGGTGAAGCCGCCCTGGACGTCGTCGAGCAGCAGGTTGCGCAGGCGGATGTTCGCGAAGGTGCCGCGGATCATCACCTCGTGGTTGCCGCGCCGCGAGCCGTACGAGTTGAAGTCCTTGCGGTCCACGCCGTGCTCGGTCAGGTACTTGCCCGCGGGCGAGTCGGCCTTGATCGAACCGGCCGGGGAGATGTGGTCCGTGGTGACCGAGTCGCCCAGCAGCGCCAGCACGCGCGCGCCGCTGATGTCGGTGACCGGCTTCGGCTCCATCTCCATGCCCTCGAAGTACGGGGGCTTGCGCACGTAGGTGGAGTCGTCGGCCCACTCGAAGGTGTTGCCGGTCGGCGTGGGCAGCGACTGCCAGCGCTGGTCGCCGGAGAACACGTTCTCGTAGCCCTTGGCGAAGCCCTCCGGCGAGATCGCCGAGCCGACGACCTCCGAGACCTCCTGCGGCGACGGCCAGATGTCGGCCAGGTAGACCGGCTTGCCCTCGTTGTCCGTGCCGAGCGGCTCGGTGGTGATGTCCTTGTCCATCGAGCCGGCGAGCGCGTACGCCACCACGAGCGGCGGGGACGCCAGGTAGTTCATCTTGATGTCGGGGTTGATCCGGCCCTCGAAGTTCCGGTTGCCCGACAGCACCGACACCGCGGCGAGGTCGCCGTGGTTGATGCCCGCGCTGATCTCCTCCTGCAGCGGGCCGGAGTTGCCGATGCACGTGGTGCAGCCGTAGCCGACCAGGTGGAAGCCCAGCTTCTCCAGGTACGGCATGAGGCCGGCGCGCTCGTAGTAGTCCATGACGACCTTGGAGCCGGGCGCCAGCGTGGTCTTGACCCACGGCTTGCGCTCCAGGCCCTTCTCCACGGCCTTCTTCGCCAGCAGCGCCGCGCCGATCATCACCGACGGGTTCGAGGTGTTGGTGCACGAGGTGATCGCGGCGATCGCGACGGCGCCGTGGTCCAGCTCGAACTCGTTGCCGTCCAGGGTCACCTTGACCGGGTTGGACGGGCGGCCCTCGCTGCCGGTCGCGGCCGAGTGGACCACGCGCGGCGCGCCGCCGTTGTCACCGTTCGCGGGCGAGATCGGGTCGCTGGCCGGGAAGGTCTCCTCCACGGCCTCGTCCACGCTGGAGGCCGAGGTCGGCTCGCTGTCGGAGACGTACGCGCCCAGCGCCTGGCGGAACGCGGTCTTGGACGCGGCCAGCTCGATGCGGTCCTGCGGGCGCTTCGGGCCCGCGATCGACGGGACGACCGTCGACAGGTCCAGCGACAGCGTCTCGGAGTACACCGGCTCGCGGTCGGCCTCGTGCCACAGGCCCTGCTCCTTGGCGTACGCCTCGACCAGCGCCAGCTGCTCGGCCGCGCGGCCGGGCAGCTTCAGGTAGTCGATGGTCTCGCCGTCGATCGGGAAGATCGCGCAGGTGGAGCCGAACTCCGGGCTCATGTTGCCGATGGTGGCGCGGTTGGCCAGCGGCACCGCGCCGACGCCCGAGCCGTAGAACTCGACGAACTTGCCGACCACGCCGTGCTTGCGCAGCATCTCGGTGATCGTGAGCACCAGGTCGGTGGCGGTCGCGCCCGCGGGCAGCTCGCCGTGCAGCTTGAAGCCGACCACGCGCGGGATCAGCATCGACACCGGCTGGCCCAGCATCGCGGCCTCGGCCTCGATGCCGCCGACGCCCCAGCCCAGCACGCCGATGCCGTTCACCATGGTGGTGTGGCTGTCGGTGCCGACCAGGGTGTCCGGGTAGGCGACGCCGTTGCGCACCATGACCACGCGGGCCAGGTGCTCGATGTTGACCTGGTGGACGATGCCGGTGCCCGGCGGGACGACCTTGAACTCGTCGAACGCGGTCTGGCCCCAGCGCAGGAACTGGTAGCGCTCCTTGTTGCGCTCGTACTCCAGGTCCACGTTCAGCTCGAAGGCGTCCGGGCGGCCGAAGATGTCGGCGATCACCGAGTGGTCGATGACCAGCTCGGCCGGGGCCAGCGGGTTGACCTTCGCCGGGTCGCCGCCGAGCTGGGTCACGGCCTCGCGCATGGTGGCGAGGTCGACCACGCAGGGCACGCCGGTGAAGTCCTGCATGACCACGCGCGCGGGCGTGAACTGGATCTCCTTGTTCGGCTGGGCGCTGGGGTCCCAGGCGCCGAGCGCGCGCACGTGGTCGGCGGTGATGTTCGCGCCGTCCTCGGTGCGGAGCAGGTTCTCCAGCAGGATCTTCAGGCTGTACGGCAGGCGCTCCGCACCCTCGACGGCGCTCAGTCGGTACACCTCGTACGAGGCGTCGCCGACCGAGAGCGTGCCGCGGGCGCCGAAGCTGTCCTTGCTCGCTGGTGCAGTCACGTCCAACTCCATCTGGTGACTCTGGTGACGCGCATAAGTCGGTAGGGGAACATCCGTGAGTCTTCCGCACCTGTGGGTGCGGCGCCCTCTCGCCCTAAACAGTACGCGTGTCCTGTATGGGGGTTCAAGCTGACCCGCGAGGTTGGTCCGAGGCGGCGGGGAGGCGCGCGGTCCGGGTGCGGGACCCCGCTGGGCCGGGTGGGCGCGGGCGGCGTGGCA
>NZ_JBQGCX010001201.1:0-24790 GCF_052038725.1 Actinosynnema sp. | reverse complement strand
TCTCAGTGCGGGACTCCAAGAACCCCGAGGGGGGTGCGCTCCGGGTCAGCACGGCGTCCTGGGCGGCGTTCACCGCGCGCTTGAAGCGCTAGCACACCTCGGAGTCCTGCCAGTCCACGTCGTCCGGGCGGCGGCCGGTGTTGAGGAGTCGCCTGATCGCCTCCCGCCACACCGGCAGCGGCAAACTCGTCCCCCGGAGCGCTCGGGGCAGGCACGCCCGTGCGGGCGACCAGGACCCGTTCCCCTTGCTCGATGCCGCCGGGCGTCGTCCAGCGCCCGCTCCACGAGCCGGGCGACCTCGGAAAGACTCGGCGCGGTTTCCGACGACGCACCACGCGGAACCGGGCGGCAACCCCGGTGGTCGACCTCAGCGCGCACCGGTGAGGAATCGAGGACCGCGCCCCGCGGAGTGAGTTGCGCCACCTCAGCCCCGGCTGCCGACCCTCGAAAGTGGGTCGCACGGTCGAGCGAAGGGGGTTCCTGAGCGCTTTGGTAAGGAAACCTTGACCGTCGACGGGGAAACCCGAGCCGAGGTGTCAGTTCGAGCCGGACCCCGAAGTCACGTCGCCGGACGCCTCGGGCTCGCCGCGCAGCTGCGCGCGCAGGCGCTCGCGCTCGGCCTTGCGGACCTGGTCGCGCTCGTTCAGCCCGATCGCCACCCGCTGCCTGAGCCCCTTGAACACGAAGAGCGACAGCGGCAGCGCGACGACCAGCGACACCAGCAGCGCGACCAGCAGCGGCACGTTCACCATGACCAGCGCCAACGCCACCAGCGCGACCATCGCGAACCGCGCCACCACGTAAAGCGCCACGTCACGACCCAGATGCACGGCCATCACCCTACGCGTCCAGCCCCACCGTGGTCGTGTTGGGCCTGCCCTCGAACCTGGTCGACAGCACGACCGTCGTCCTGGTCCGCGCGACGCCGGGGATCTTCCGCAGCGCGCCGAGCGAGCGCTCCAACTCGTCCACCGTGGGCACCCGCACCTTGACGATGAACGACTCGTCCCCGGCCACCCGGTAGCACGACTCGACCTCGATCAGCTCGGCCAGCGAGAGCGCGACCTCGTTGTCGTCCGCCGTGTCCGTCGGGTGGATGCTGATCAGCGCCGTGACGCCGAGCCCGACCGAGCTGGGGTCCACCACGGCGTGGTAGCCGACGATCACCCCGGACGCTTCCAGCTTCCCGACCCGCTCGTGCACGGCCGAGGCCGACAACCCCACCTTGCGCCCCAGGTCGGCGTAGGTGGCCCGGCCGTTCTCCCGCAGGGCGGCGATGATCTGGCGATCCACTGCGTCCACCCGGCAAGCCTAGGCCCACCGGCAACCGGTGTCCGAATTCCCGCAGTTCGTCCCTTTGCTACCTCTTTACCATCACCCAAGCGTTCGAGTACCCGAAGGGTGGGATGCCACGATGCGTCCGGTACGTCTGATCGACAGGGGAGGCCACCGTGACCACGATGCAAGCTCATCCAGGGGAACGCCTGCTGACTCCCGGTGAGGTCGCCAACCTCTTCCGGGTCGACCCGAAGACCGTGACCCGCTGGGCCACCGCGGGCCGCATCGGCTCCATCCGCACGCCGGGCGGGCACCGCCGGTTCCGCGAGTCCGAGGTGCAGACCCTGCTCCACCAGCTCACGACCGAGGCCACCGAGCCCGTCAGGCACTGACGGCGCGCACGGCCGGGCCCGCTGCGGGCGGCGGGCCGCCGGGCAGGGGGAACCGGGGGAACCCGGTGCGCCCGACCGGAGTCGTTCACCCTCCAGACACGGGTAACCTCGTGGTCAAGGAGGTGCCCATGCTGTACGTGCTCGCGCTGATCGGCGCCCTCACCATCGCGGTGCTGCTCTGGCGCGCGTTCGGGTCCGCACGGCCCGAGAGCGTCGCGACCAGGCGGTTCGTGGCGCCCGACGACGACCCGGAGTTCCTGCGCAAGCTCGGCGAGCAGCAGAGCAAGCAGAAGCGGCAGGACGAGGAGTGACGCGGCGGGGCCTCCCGGTGAGGCCCCTCGCGCGTTCGCGGGCACCCGGCGGCAACCCGCCGTCAACCTCGCGCGCCGCCGACCTCGCACGCCCCGGCACGCGGGCTCCCGCGCGCCGCTGAACGGCACCAGTGCGCCCTCGGACGGCCCCGGCGCGCTCCTGAGCGGCCCCAGCACGCCGCTGGACGTATCCCAGTCCGCCCTGGACGGCCCCAGCGCACCTCCGAACGGCCCCAGCCCCCGGACACGCGAAAGCCGCCGCCCGCGAGTGCGGAACGGCGGCCTGTCACGTCCCCGGAAGGCCCTCGGGCCTGGTCAGGGCTCAGTCGTTCACCTCACTTGCTGGGGAAGTCGTCCGCCACGACGGCGGCCAGCTCCAGCAGCGCCAGCCTGGTGTCCGGGCTGAGCTTGTCCAGCTCGATCTCCGCCCCCTCCTCCAGGTGCGCGTCGAACGGGATGCGGACGACCGCGCGGCACCGCTGCGCGAAGTGCGCCGCCAGCTTGTCCAGGTCGACCTTGCCGGAGCCCGGCCGCACCGAGTTGATCACCGCGACGGACTTGGCGACGAGGTCGCGGTAGCCGTGCGCCTCCAGCCAGTCCAGGGTGGCCGCCGACGTCTGCGCGCCGTCCACCGAGCCGGACGACACCAGCACCAGCGAGTCGGCCTGGTCGAGCACGCCCTTCATGGCCGAGTGCATCAGACCGGTGCCGCAGTCGGTGAGCACGATGTTGTAGAAGTGCTCCAGCAGCGCGACGGTCCGCAGGTAGTCCTGGTCGCTGAACGCCTCGGAGGCCGCCGGGTCCTGCTCGGACGCCAGCACCTCCAGCCTGCTCGGCGACTGCGAGGTGTACGCGCGCACGTCGCTGTACTTGGTGATCCGGGCGACGTCGCGCAGCAGGTGCCGCACGGTCGCGGTGGTCTCCCTCGGCACCTTCAGCGCCAGCGTGCCCCGGTCCGGGTTGGCGTCCACGGCGATGACCCGGTCGCCGCGCAGCGAGGAGAACGTGGAGCCGAGCGTGGTGGTCGTCGTGGTCTTGCCGACGCCGCCCTTCAGGCTCAGCATGGCGATCTTGTAGCACCCGCGCAGCGGCTGGTTGATCCGCCCGATCAGCTCGCGCCTGCGCAGGTCGGCCGGGCTCTCGCCGAGGTTGATCAACCCGCCGGAGAGGGAGTGCAGCGTCTTGCGCCAGCCCGACTGCGGGGGGCGCTTCGCGCGCTTTATCAACTGCTGCGACGACACCTCGTTGGCCTTGCTGGCGTCGCCGCGCTGCTGCGGGGCCTGCTGGCCGTAGCCGCCGTACCCGCCCTGCGGGAAGTTGTTGGGAGCCGGGTAGCCGGTGGGCTGGCCGACCGGGTAACCGCCGGACTGCGAGCCGGGGACCGGGTAGCCGCCGGACTGGGAGCCGGGGACCTGGTACGCGTCGGACTGGGAGCCGGGAGCGGGGTAGGCCCCGGACTGCGAGCCGGGAGCCGGGTACGCGCCCGACTGGGAACCCGGCGCGGGGTAGGCCCCGGACTGCCAGTCCGACACCGGGTACGCGCCGGACTGCGAACCGGGAGCCGGGTACGCGCCGGACGCCCCACCGCTGACCGGCACTCCCCCCGACGGCGTGGACTCGATGTAGGCGGTCGACGGGTCCGCGTACATCGAGTCCGCGTAGCCCTGGCCCTGGTCCACCGGGTAGCTGCCGGAGTGGTTCGGATTGCCCTCCGAACCGGGCTGCTGCCTCGGAGAATCAGGGTTCTCGTAGTGACCGGTCACCGCTGGGGTCCTCCCTGAGGATGCGGATCGAGACCTCCCCGACCCCACGGGTGCGACGGTAGTAGGGGGCAACCGGTTCCACGACAGCGGGAGTGAACGATCGGCTTTCGATCGGCTAACGCCCGAGCACGGCTCAGCTGACGCCCGCGTACGAGTGCAACCCGGTGGTCACGAGGTTGACGAAGAAGAGGTTGAAGATGGTCATCGCGAACCCGACCACGTTGATCCACGCGGCGGGCCTGCCCCGCCATCCTGCCGTGGCGCGGGCGTGCAGGTAGGCCGCGTAGACCACCCAGGAGACGAACGCCACCGTCTCCTTGGGGTCCCAGCCCCAGAACCGGCCCCACGCGGCCTCGGCCCAGATCGCGCCGGTGATGATGCCGATGGTGAACAGCGGGAACGCGAAGACGGTGCTGCGGTAGGCGATCCGGTCGAGCACGTCGCTGTCGGGCAGCTTCGGGAACCGCTCGGGGTTCCCGGCCTTGACCAGGTAGAGCAGGCTGGCGACGCCCGGCACGAAGAACACGCCGCTGGAGATCGAGATGACCGAGACGTGGATGACCAGCCAGTAGGACTGGAGGGCGGGCACGACCGGCGCGGCGTCGGTGTAGAGGACGGTGCCGCCGAGGAACATGATGATCACGACGGGGGTCAGGATGATCCCGCCGAGCTTGCGCACCGGGAAGGCGCGCATCAGCACGATCCAGGTGACGACGGCGGCCAGCGTGAGCATGGCGCCGTACTCGTACATGTTGCCCCACGGGGCGCGGCCGGTGGCCAGGCCTCGGGTGACCAGGGACGCCAGGTGCAGCAGCGCGCCCAGCACGGTCAGGGCGGCGCCCATGCGGCCCAGGCGCTCGGCGCGCGGGAGCTTGGGCTCCTCCACGACCCGGCCGGGGGTCCACGAGCCGTCCGCGCCGACGCCCGCGGTGGGCGTGGCGGTCGCGCCGACCAGCGCCCGCTCCTCCTGGGGCTTGGTGCGGGCGAACGCCTGCTCGCACAGGTAGAGGACGGCGGCGAGGACGTAGACCGCCACCGCGGCGACGTAGGTCCAATCGCTGTAGTCCGCCATGGCGGTCGCCTGCATCAGCTCTTCCTTCGTTCCGACGGGCCGGGTCCCAGCAGGTCGCGGGACAGGTCGGTGAACTCGCCGCCGTAGCCCGCTTGGTCGGTGCGCGCCAGGCCGCCGACCTCGATTACCGTACGCCCGTCCTGGCCGGGGGTCGCCCTGACCCAGATCCGCCTGCGCTTGACGCTGAGCGACACCATCAGGCCCAGGATGATCAGGATCGAGAACACCAGCACGTACACCTGGGACGGGTCGTGCGAGATCTGGATGGACACCCAGTCGCGCACCCCGTCGAACCTGATCCGCGTGCCGTCGTCCAGGGTCAGCTCCTCGCCGACGCCGAGGTTCTGCCTGGCGACCTTGGCGAGCTTGCCGCTCTCCACCTGCTCCTGCGAGATGGAGAAGATCGACTGGCCGCGCCCGGTGTCGGTGCCCAGGTCGCCCCGGTAGACGTCGATCGCGACCGCCGGGTCGCGGGGTTCGGGGAAGGAGGAGGTGAGGATCTCGCCGTGGTAGAACGCGGTCGGCGCGAGCAGGCCGGTGATGGCGAGCTGGCTCTTGCGGCGCTGCTCGGCGTCGGTCACGCCGGGCGGGTCGAACTTGGTGGCGCCCTCGGAGGCGAACGTGACCTGGTCGACCGGCCGCCACTGGATCGCGCCCTCGCGGACCTCCCCGTTGGGGAAGGTGACGGTGAACAGCGGGGTGTAGCCGTGGCCGAGGAGGTAGACGCGGTCGCCCGCCGTGCGCAGCGGGTGGTTCACCTGGAGCAGGTAGTCGCGCCACGTGCCGGTGACCAGGTCCTCGCCGGACTGGTACTGGACGTTCGCGCTGAACTGCTCGGCCTGGCCGTTCTCCAGGTAGGACGCGGAGAAGTCGTTGATCTTGACGCAGAACTGGGACAGGTCGGTGCCGTCAACCTGGAGGCCGGGGCGGAACGTGTCGTAGTTGTAGACGCCGGAGTTGCAGAACTGGCCGCCCTGCGTCTGCACGATGACCTGGCCCTCGTAGCCGACGATCTTGCCGACGGCGAAGGAGACGAGCAGGCCCAGCAGGGCGAAGTGAAACACCAGGTTGCCGGTCTCGCGCAGGAAGCCGCGCTCGGCGCTGACGCTGCGCGCGCCGTCCGCCTCCTCGCGCTCGACCAGCCGCCAACCGCGCAGCCGCTGGCGGGCCGCCGCCACGACGTCCTCGGCGGTGGCCTGCGACTCGCCCTCGGCGTGGTGCGGGAGTCGGGCCAGGTTGCGCGGGGTGAGCACGGGCTTGGCCCGCATCTGCCCGTAGTACTCCCAGGTGCGCGGGAGCAGGCAGCCGACGAGCGAGGCGAACAGCAGCACGTAGATCGCGGAGAACCAGGTGCTGGCGTAGACGTCGAAGAAGCCGAGGTCGTCCAGGTACTCGGCCCACCAGCCGTTCTGGGCGATGTAGTCGGCGGTCTTCTGCGCGTTGAGCGGGCGCTGCGGCAGCATCGCGCCCGGCATGGCCCCGAGCGCGAGCAGGAACAGCAGGGTCAGCGCCGTGCGCATCGACGTGAGGCCGCGCCACGTGTTGCGCAGGAAGGCGATCGCGGCGCGCACTAGAGGGGCAGCTCGTAGTCGTTGACGACGGCGATCCGCAACCAGCCCACGAAGTCCCCCCACAACCCGGTCACCAGTGCGACGCCCACCAGGATCAGCAGGGAGCCGCCGAAGATCTGCACCGCACGGCCGTGGGTGCGCAGCCAGCCGGTCATCCGGACCGCCCAGCGGGTGCCCAGCGCGATCAGCACGAACGGCAGTCCGAGGCCGAGGCAGTAGGCGAGCACGAGCAGGGCGCCCCGGCCGGTGGCCGAGCCGACCTCGGTGCCCCTGGCGAGCGCGAGCACGCCTGCCAGGGTCGGGCCGAGGCACGGGGTCCAGCCGAGCGCGAACACGCCGCCGAGCAGCGGCGCGCCGAGCAGGCCGCCGCGCGGGACGCGGTGCACCCGGACGTCGCGCTGCAGGGCGGGGATCAGGCCGATGAAGACCAGGCCCATGGCGATCGTGACGACGCCGCCGATCCGCTGCAGCAGGTCCTCGTTGAGCCAGAGCACCTCGGTGGCGCCGAGGACGACGAACGAGGTGAGCGCGAAGACGACGGTGAAGCCGAGGACGAAGAGCAGGGAGGCCCCGGCGACGCGCCAGCGGCCGGATTTGCGGTCCTCGTCCGCGCCCACGGCGGGCGCGTCGGCGCCGACCAGGCCGGCGAGGTACGCGAGGTAGCCGGGGACCAGCGGGACCACGCACGGCGACGCGAAGGAGATCGCCCCCGCGAGGAGGGCGACACCGGTGGCCAGAAGCAACGGCCCGGAGGTCACCAGCTCCGTCGGGTTCACGGGTTTCAGGGTAGGTAACCGCACGTGACGGGCTCGCACCGGACACCCCTAGCCGCGACCTGGGTCACACTCAGGGGTGGGGCTCCCCTTGTGGGTGATCGGCGGCGTCCATAGCTTGATCACATGCGTGCACACCGGCTCACCCTGCCCGTGCTGGTCGCCGCTGCCTCGCTCCTGTCCGCGCCGATCTCCTCGGCGGCGCCGGACGTGGAGTGGGTGGAGGCCTTCTCCCCCGACGGGACGATCACCCAGGTCCCGGTCCCGGTTCCGGGGGATTTGCAGAAGAGATCCGCGCCCGCGGAGGTCGCTGCGGAGGTGGTGGCGATCCAGGAGACCGGGGCTCCGGGGGATCGGTTCGACCTGGTGTTCGTGGGGGACGGGTACGCGGAGGGGGATCTGCCCGCCTACCGGCGTGACGCCGAGTCGAAGTGGGAGGAGTTGTCGGCGGTCGAGCCGTTCAAGACGTACAAGCAGTACTTCAACGTCTGGCGGGTCGACGTGATCTCCCCGGAGTCGGGGGTGGACAACGATCCCTCGCTGGGGACGGCGAAGGACACGGCGATGGACATGGGGTTCTGGTGCCAGGGGCGGGATCTGGCGACGGAGCGGTTGTTGTGCGTGGACGAGGGGGCGGCGCGGCGGTACGCGGCGCTGGCGCCTCAGGCGGACCAGGTGATCGCACTGGGGAACACGTCGAAGTACGGCGGCGCGGGTGGTGGGGTGGCCACGGCGGCGGGTGGGAACGAGTCGGCCGGGCAGATCGCGGTGCACGAGCTGGGGCACTCGATCGGCGGGTTGGCGGATGAGTACGAGTACCCGTACGAGCGGTACGCGGGGACTGAGCCGTGGGAGCCGAACGTGACCGGGGACGCGAGCGGGGGGAAGTGGGGCTCGTACCTGGGGAAGGAGTCCCCGGATGGTGGGGTGGTCGGGGTTTACGAGGGGGCTCGGTATTACCGGTACGGGTTGTACCGGCCGACTGAGAACTCGATCATGCGGACGTTGGGGCAGGAGTTCAACCTGGTCGGGTTGGACGTGATGGCTGAGGCGTTCGAGGCTCGGATTCCGGAGTTGGGGGCTGAGCGGGTGGCTGGGCCTGCGGTGACGCGGTTGGGTGACCGGTGGCCTGGGAGTGAGCGGGTGGGGGCCGAGGGCGAGAGGCTGAAAGTCAAGAGCTAAGGGCTCGCCTCGCCGGCGGGGCAGACCTCCAAAAAAGAGGGGACACGGGCTCTGCCGGCCGGTGACCGTTGGTCTTGTGGTCCCGTTTACCCCTGCGGTGGGCGGGGTCCCTCTTCTCCGTTTGGCCTCCTTTCAGGCAAGCACACTCGTCAAGACGCCGTTGGGCACCCCGGTCTTCCGGGCAGTGCGGCGGCGTCTGGACACCTGCGCTCGGGCTGCGCCTGGCCACACGGAGAAGAGGGACGCGGGATGGGGCGGCTGCGGGCTCGCTGCGCTCGCCCCGCAGCCCGCGAGGCGGTGAAGGGGGGAGTGCAGCCCGCGAGGCGGTCAACCCGTGAGGTGGTCAGCCTGCGAGGCGGTCAGGTGAAGTCGAGGACCAAGCGGCCTCGTAGGGCGCCTGCCTCCAGGAGGCGGTGGGCTTCTGCGGCGCGTTCTGCGGGGAGGACCTCGGCGACGCGGAGGGTCAGGTGGCCTTTGCCTGCGGCTTGGCTCAGCTCGGTCAGGGTCTTGGTGTCGGTCATGCGGTCCGGGACCATCACCGGGCGGACTTGGATGCCGCGTTCGGCTGGGCCTGCCCAGCCGCGCAGTTCGACCAGGGTTCCGCCGTCGGCCAGCGCGGGCAGCAGTTCGGTGGTTTGGGCGGAGCCGTCCACCAGGCCGGGGACGCCGTCGGGGAGCAGGGCCCGGACGTGCTCGGCGACACCAGTGCCGCGCGGGACCACGTGGTCTGCGCCGAAGGACCGCACCAGTTCGGCGTCCCGCTCGGCGGCGTCGGCGACCACCAGCAGGCCGTCCGCCTTCGCCAGTTCGACCGCGTAGCCGCCGACGGCCCCGGCCGCTCCGGTCACCGCGACGGTCGCCCCCCGTGGCAGGTTCAGCTCGTCCAGCGCGACGCGGGCCGTCAGGGCGTTCATCAGCAGGGTGGAGGCCGCGTGGAGGTCGACGCCCTCCGGTGCGGGGACCACGGACGCCTCGGGGATCACGACGTGGTCCGCGTACGCGCCGCCGCGCGGGGTGGTGAACAGGACGAGTGCGACCACCGGTTGGCCGACCACCAGGCGGTCCACACCGGGGCCCACCTGGTCGACCACGCCCGCCGCGTCCATGCCGGGCACGAATGGCGGGGTCGCGTTCGGCATTCGGACGGCGTGGCCGCCGGTGCGGAGGAGGACGTCGGTGGGGTTGACCGCTGCCGCGTGGACGCGGATTCGGACTTCGCCGGGGCCCGCCTGCGGTTCGGGGAGGTCGAGCAGGCGGAGTTCTTCCGGGCCGCCGAAGCGGTGCACGCCGATGGCTCTCATCAACGGCACAACCACGGGAAGCGGTCCGACCACCCCACGTCTGGCCGGACCGCTTCGGTGTGGCGAAGCGCTACTCGGCGGCCAGCTCCTCGACCAGGGGCAGGAGGTCGCTGGCGATCAGGCTCTCCAGGAAGACGGCCGCCACGCGGTGCTGCTTGTCCAGGACGATCGTGGACGGGACGGCGTTCGGGGGGTAGCCCTTGAAGGCCAGGAGGGTGCGGCCCGAGTCGTCGTAGATCGACGGGTAGGTCAGGCCGCGGTTGGACTTGAAGTCGCGGCCCGCGTTGATCGAGGTCTCGCGGACGTCCAGACCGAGGACCTGGACGCCCTTGGGGCCCGCCTCGTCCTGGACCTTCTGCATCTCGGGGGCCTCGGTCCGGCACGGCGGGCACCAGGCGCCCCAGACGTTGACCACGACCACCTTGCCCGCGTAGTCGTCCAGGGAGATGGTCTTGCCGTCCTCCATGAGGGACGGGCCGCTCAGGCCGCTGATCGGCTTGCGGTCGTCGCCGTCGTAGCGGATGCGGACCTGACCGCCGGGTGCGACGAACTGGAACTCGCCGCCCACCGCCACCGCGTCGTCACCGGTCGCGCACCCGGAGGCCAGCGCCAGCGCGAGCAGCGCGGGCGCCAGCCTCCGCCACGTTCGCCTGCTCACGCCCCGGTCACCCTGGGGTCGGTGCTGCCCGCGGGCTCGCTGTAGACGATCCTGATCAGCTCCTCGCCCTGGAACACCAGGCTGGTGAGCGAGGCCAGGGAGCACTCCCGCCTGCGCGGGTCGTGCCACATGCGCTTGCCCTCCAGGAAGCGGCGCAGGGTCCAGATCGGCAGCTGGTGCGACACGATCACGGCCTCGTGGCCCTCGGCGATGGCCCGCGCCCGCTGCACGCCCGCGAGCATCCGGTGCGCGATGTGCAGGTACGGCTCGCCCCAGGACGGCAGGAACGGGTTGACCAGCTTCGGCCAGTGCTGCGGCTGCCTCAGCGCGCCGTCGCCGACCGCGACCTTGAGGCCCTCGAACTTGTTGCCCGCCTCGATCAGCCTCGGGTCGGTGGCCAGGTCCAGGCGGTGCGAGTCGGCGATGGGGGTCGCGGTCTGCTGGGCGCGCTCCAGCGGGGAGGCGACGACGTGCGCGACGTCGTGGTCCGCGAGGTGCTCGGCGACCGTGAGGGCCTGCCGCTCGCCCTTGTCGGACAGCTTGAAGCCCGGCAGGCGGCCGTACAGGATGCCGGTGGGGTTGTGCACCTCACCGTGCCGCATGACGTGGACGACGGTCCGGCTCACTGCTGGGCCTCCCTGGCGGCGCGGGCCGCGTGCGGCAGCGCCTCGGCGATCTGGTCGAAGTCGGCGTCGGTCATGGCGGCGTTGACGAACCACGCCTCGAAGGCGCTCGGCGGGGCGTACACGCCGCGCTCCAGCAGGGCGTGGAAGAACGGGGGGAAGCGCCAGGTCTGCGCGGCCTGGGCACCCGCGTAGTCGACGACCTCGTCCTCGGTGAAGAAGACGCTGACCAGGTTGCCCGCGAACTGCACCCGGTGCGGCACGCCCGCCTCGGTGAGCGCGGAGGTGAACAGCGCGCCGAGGCGAGTGGCGTTGGCGTCGAGGGCGCGGTAGACGTCGTCGGTGGCGGCGCGCAGCGTGGCCAGGCCCGCGGCGACCGCGACGGGGTTCCCGGAGAGCGTGCCCGCCTGGTAGACGGGGCCCGCGGGCGCGAGCTTGGCCATCACGTCGGCGCGACCGCCGAACGCGGCGGCGGGCAGGCCGCCGGACATGACCTTGCCGAAGGTGTAGAGGTCGCCGGGCACCGCGTCGATCCCGAACCAGCCGGAGCGGGACACCCGGAAACCGGTCATGACCTCGTCGACGACCAGCAGCGCGCCATTGGCGTGGCACAGCTCGCGCAGCTTGGCGTTGAACCCGTCGCGCGGGGCGACCGCGCCCATGTTGCCCGCGGCGGCCTCGGTGATGACGCACGCGATCTCGCCGTCGTTCTCGGCGAACGCGGCCTCCAGCGCGGCGACGTCGTTGTAGGGCAGCACGAGCGTGTCGGCGGCCTGCGCGCCGGTGACGCCCGGCGAGGTCGGCAGGCCCAGGGTCGCGACGCCGGAACCCGCCTGGGCGAGCAGCGCGTCGACGTGGCCGTGGTAGCAGCCCGCGAACTTGACGACCTTGCGGCGACCGGTGAAGCCCCTGGCCAGCCGGATGGCGCTCATGGTCGCCTCGGTGCCGGAGTTGACCAGCCGCACCTGCTCGACGGGCAGGACGCGGCCGATGATCTCCTCGGCCAGCTCGATCTCGCCCTCGGTGGGGGTGCCGAACGACAGGCCGTGCACGGCAGCCGCGCGGACCGCGTCGACCACCTCGGGGTGGGCGTGGCCGAGGATCATCGGTCCCCAGGACGAGACCAGGTCGACGTACCGGTTGCCGTCGGCGTCCCACAGGTGCGGGCCCTCGCCGCGCACCATGAACCGGGGCGTGCCTCCGACCGAGTGGAAGGCCCTGACCGGGGAGTTGACGCCTCCGGGGATCACCGTTGACGCGCGGTCGAACAGGGCCTGGGATCGTTGGGCTGTCACGGTCCCAGTCTCACACGAGGTGGCGGGGGCGGGTGGGGGCGGTCCGCCGCTCGGGGTGGGAACGTCGAGGTCGACCGGGTGCGGGGGGCTCCGCTGGGACCAGCGTCACGCTCGGGTGCGGTGGTCCCGGTCGGCGGGGAACGGTCGGGCCTCGCCGTCGTGATCGGGGCCGGTGTGGTGGTCGGGGTCGGGGTAGTCGTGGTCCGGGTGGGCGTCGGCGTGCTCGACGCCGTCCTCGCCGCTGGTGCGCACGGCCAGCACCACCTGCCGCACCGCGTCCAGCACCAGCAGGCCGGCCAGCACGCCGAGCACGATCGCGGCGCCGATCCAGTTGCCGAAGTACCGCGTCGACTCCAGCTGGGGCAGGTCGGGGCCCGCGTCGTAGCTGTAGTGGCGGATGCCGCGGTCCCAGGTCCAGGAGGCCGCCACCAGCAGCAGCACCGCGCCCAGCACCTCGGCCGCCGCGGTCAGCGCCCGCCTCGGCTGGTGCAGCGCGGGTCCGGGGGCCTCGGCGGGCGCGCCTGCCGTCACAGCGGTCGTCACGACCAGCAGCCTCTCACGACCGGCCGGGCGCGCGCAGCAGGCGGTCGAGGGCCTCGGTGAGGGCGGCCCGGTCCCTGGCCCAGCCGAGCGCGACGGTGCCGTCCGACAGCCGCACCGGCACCGGCTCGGTGCCGCGCGGCAGGGTCCAGCCGCCGCCGAGCACGCGCGCCCCCGCCCTGGGCTCGACGCCCCTGACCTCGGTGATGTCGCGCACCGGCAGCTCCTCGCGGCCCTGGTGCAGCGCGACCGGCGTCAGCCGCACCCCGAGCACCCGCCTGCGGCCCTGCACCCACACGGCGGTGGGCAGCAGCAGCACGACGGCCACGACCAGCCAGAACAGCGGGCGCGCACCGCCGGTCAGCGCCTCGACGGCGAACCCGATCAGCGCGAACGCGGGCCCCCACGCGAGCGGCCACCAGGTCGCGCCGCGCTCCGAGTAGAGGGTGGGCTGCTCCACCGTCAGCGCACCCCCGCCGCGAAGTGGTGCTTGGCGGGCGGCAGGAAGCTCAGCACGGCCGCGAGCAGCGGGAGGACGAGGCGCAGCACGACGACGACGAGGTCGAGCGCGTCACCGCCGTCGCCGCCCACCTCCAGGAGCAGGGCGAACAGGCCGATCACCACCCCGCCGAACGCGAGGCCGAGCCGGGCGCCCGCGCCACCGCGCAGCAGGCGGACCGCGCAGGCCACGCCGCCGATCGCGACGCAGGAGGAGAAGAACAGCGACATGACCGACCCGCCGCCGCCGAGGTCGCCCCCGTGGTGGAGGACGAGGGCGAGCGTGCCCAGCGGCCAGGACAGCGAGGCGGCCACCCAGAGGGCGAACGAGATCACCACGACGAGGGGGCGCTGGCCGGGGCCGACGAGGACGTTCTGCACCGGCGTCATCTGCGGCGGCAGCGGGAGACCCGGCTGCGGCGGCAGGGGGTGGCCCGGCTGCCACGGCTGCGGGTGCGCGGGCTGGTGGTAGCCCGGTCGGGGGTACCCCGGCTGGTGCGGGTTCGGCGCCCCGTAGTGGGCCTGCGGGTGGGCCTGCGCCCCCAGGCCGGGGTCGTACCGGGTGGGGTCGTACGCGCTGACGCTGTACTGGCCTGCGCTCTGCTGCCCGGCGTCGTACTGGCCCGAGCCGAACTGGTCGGCGTCCTGCCGGTCGGTCGCGCCGAACCGGCCCGCGCCCCCCTGGCCCTGCTGCCCCTGGTCGCCCCACGACGGCTCGCTCATGCGTCCTTCTCCCCTGGCGGCTTCTCCTGCCGGACGCCCCCCGCACCCGGCCGACCGGTGGTGGCGGCCCGTCGCACTGGGCCGGCCCTCGCCGGTTGTGTCACCGCATCAGGTGATCCCGAACGTGAGGACGGATGCGGGTGAAGGACTAACGGTAGCGGCCCGCCTCGAAGTAGGCCTTGGCCTTGGGGGTGTACAGCGCGCCGACGCCCACCGCCGGGATGATCGCGAGCAGCAGGGTGACGACGTTCGCGCTGAACACCAGGTACGCCAGCGCGAGGCAGGCGAGCACGGTCAGCGCGACGCGGGCCCACGGCTTGCCCAGGCGCGCGTGGTGCGCGAACAGCACGGCCAGCACGGCGAACACCACGGTCAGCACGAGCGTGACGATCAGGACCGTGGTGACCAGCGGGACGAGCTGCTCCCTGGGGATGTCCGGGTACTGCTGACCCTCGACCAGCAGGTCGGTGGCCGCGTCGAGCTGGGTGAACGAGATCAGCGCGAACAGCGAGAACAGCACGGCCCCGGACACCCACACCCAGAAGGCGACGGTGACCTCGCGCGGTCGCTCCACGCGGGACGCGGGCGCTCCCTGCGGCTCGACGCCGCCGAACGGGGGCGCGGACGGGTGGGCGTGGTGGTCGGGCTCCTGCGGCGGGGTCACGGACCAAAACGGTAATTACGGGCACGGGCCGCTGTCCACTCCCGGTGGACGCGGCCCGTGACCCGCGCGCGTCAGTTGCTCGCGAAGTAGCGGCTCGCGCCGCCGGTGAACATGGTGATGATCGCGCCGATCATCAGCACGAGGTTGACCAGCACGAACAGGCCCTGCAGGACGCCGAGGCCGCCGATGGCGAACAGCAGGCCGAGGATGGCGATGCCGCCGATGAGCAGCATGACCACGCCGAGGCCGCCGAGGACGGCGAGGACGATGCGGGCCCAGTTCGCCCCGCCCCGCATCGCGAACGCGACCGCGACCCAGGCCGCGACGATGATCAGCTGGAAGATGAAGCCGCCGTAGCCGGGGCTGGAGGACTCGATGATCGCGTCCAGGTCGGCGCCCGCGGGCGCGCCCATCTGGATGGCCAGTTCCTTGGCCTGGGCCTCGTAGGTCAGCAGGCTGAGGATCTGCCCGATCACCGAGACGGCCGCCGTGGCTATCCAGAGCATGAAGGACAGGTCGACGTTCTTCGGGCGGGCGACCTGGTGCAGGGAGGCCGGGTCCGGGGCGGAGCTCGGGTAGCCGGCCTGCGGGTACGCCTGCTGCGGGTACCCCGGCTGGGGGTAGCCCTGCTGGGGCTGCTGCTGGGACGGGTCGTACGGGTTAGGCGTGGTCATGGCCGGGACGGTAGAGACCGTGTGAGGTACACGTGAGCCGAACGAGTGAGTAACTACAATCCGTTAGCTACCCTGCGTCATCGTTCGGCTGCACGTCGTCACCTGGTCGCGAAGTAGCGGCTCGCGCCGCCGGTGAACATGTAGACGATGGCGGCGAGCATCACCGGGATGCTGGCGATGCTGAGCAGCGCCTCCACGACGCCGAGCGCCCCGATGGCGAACAGCACGGGCAGCGAGAACAGGCTGACCAGCGCGCCGAACACCAGCGACAGCGCGCCGAGGACGGTCAGCACGATGCGCGCCCAGTTCGCGCCGCCCCGCATGGCGAACGCGACCGCCACCCAGACCGCGGTGATCGCCAGCGTGAACGCGATGCTGCCGAAGCTGACGCTGGTGTCGATCTCGGCCGGGTCGATGGGCAGACCGGCCTCGGTGAGCCTGGCGGCGGACTCGGCGACCGTCGCCTCGATGTTGAGGCTGCTGACGATGAGCGACAGCACGGACAGGCCCGCGCTGACCAGCCAGAGCAGGAAGGACAGGTCGACGGACTTCGGGCGGGGCGTCGGCTCGCCCTCGGCCATCGGGCCTGCCGCCGGGAACGAGGGGTAGCCGGCCTGCGGGTAGCCGGGCTGCGGGTAGCCGGGCTGGAGGTGGCCCTGGGGCTGGCCCGCCTGCGGGTAGCCCTGCGGGGCCCCGGCCTGGGGGTACCCGCCCTGCGGGTACCCCTGCGGCGGCTGGCCCTGCGAGCCGTGCGGATCGGGGGTGGTCATGCCCGGAACGGTAGAGAATGGACAAGCCGGGCGTGACTCGGGACAACCGGACGACTACAACCCGTTAGCTACCGTGCGTCGCTGGCCGATCACGGGCGGTCGCGGCAGGAAGTAGCCCTTGGTCGTCGGGTGGTACATCAGCACCAGCGACACCGGGTAGACCAGCAGCAGCACCCCGCCCACGACCAGGTCGGACACCGGCGGCGCGGCGACCTTCAGCACCTCGGCCAGGCCCGTGCCGACCGCCAGCAGCGAGATGCCGTTCGAGGCGATCCCGAAACCGGCGAACACGGTCAGCACGATCCGCGCCCAGTTCTGCCCGCCTGCGAACCGCACCGCCAGCAGCACGTACACCGCCGTCATCAGCAGCTGCACCATCAGCGCGCCGCCGATCGTCGCGGTCACCCCGTCGTCGATCATCGACTGGTGCCAGTCCGGGTACTCGGCCCTGACCTGCGCGGTGATCGCAGTCCGGTCCATCAACCGCACCACGAGCCCGACCAGGCCCAGCGCCGCGACCCCGAACCACAGGCGCTGCGCCAGCACCACCATCCTCGGCGGCTCCGGCCTCTTCGGCTTCTCCGCGTCCTTCTTGGGCGCGCCGAACCACCCCTCGCTCATCAGCGGTCCAACCAGGTCGCGGCCTCGGCCGCCCAGTAGGTGAGCACGATGTCGGCGCCCGCGCGCCCGATCGAGGTCAGCAGCTCCAGCGCGGTGCGCTCGCGCTCGATCCAGCCGTTCGCGGCGGCGGCCTCGACCATCGCGTACTCGCCGGAGATCTGGTACGCCGCCACCGGCACGTCGCTGGCGTCGGCGACCTGCCGCAGCACGTCCAGGTAGGGCAGGGCGGGCTTGACCATGACCATGTCGGCGCCCTCGGCGAGGTCCAGGGCCAGCTCGCGCAGCGACTCGCGGACGTTCGCCGGGTCCTGCTGGTAGGTCTTGCGGTCGCCCTTGAGCTGCGACTCCACCGCGTCCCGGAACGGCCCGTACAGCGCCGACGAGTACTTGACGGTGTAGGCGAGGATGCCGGTGTCGGTGAACCCGGCCTCGTCCAGCGCGGTGCGGATGAACCCGACCTGGCCGTCCATCATGCCGCTGGGCCCCACCAGGTGGGCGCCCGCGCGGGCCTGGGCCACGGCCATCTCGCCGTAGACCTCCAGGGTCGCGTCGTTGTCGACGGTCCCGTCGGCGGCGAGCACGCCGCAGTGCCCGTGGTCGGTGAACTCGTCCAGGCAGCAGTCCGACATCAGCACGGTGGCGTCGCCCAGCTCGGAGCGCAGGTCGGCCAGGGCGACGTTGAGGATGCCGTCCGGGTCGGTCGCGCCGGAGCCGACGGCGTCGCGCTCGGCGGGCACGCCGAACAGCATGATCCCGCCGACGCCCGCCTCCACCGCCTCCACGGCGGCCTTGCGCAGCGAGTCGCGGCTGTGCTGGAGGACACCCGGCATGGAGGGGATCTCGACGGGTTCCCGCGCGCCCTCCTTCACGAACGCGGGCAGCACGAGCTGGCTCGGCCTGACCTCGGTCTCGGCAACCAGTCGGCGCATCGCGGGCGTGGTGCGCAGGCGGCGGGGGCGGTGGGACGGGAACACTTCCGGTGCACTCCTCGACGGCTGTCGGTGTCCGCCCGTGCGCCGCCTCGCGGGACGCCGCCGGACGGCGGTCTTGCGGACCGCCCGCGCCGGGGTCCGGCGCGGACGTGCGGCCACCCCCGGATCGGTCACCACGCGTGACGACACCGGGATGGCCCGCGCTCGGCGGGAACCGGGGGTCCGGCTCACGTCCAGCGGCGGTCGTGCTCGGCGGCGCGCTCCGGGGCAGGAGCGGCCGGGCGACGCCCGTCACCGAGCGTCGTCGCACCGATTCTGTCCCCGTCCCGCGACCACCGGCGCACCGGGGGTGCGGCGCCGCCGATCGCCCCCGCTCCGGCGGCGGGCCGAACGGGTCGCCGCGCACCAGGCACAACGCGCGCGGCCCGCCCCGGAGTTCCGGGACGGGCCGCGCGAGGCTCAGATCACGCAGGCTCAGGACCTGCGCAGGCGCTTGGTCTTGCGCGGCGGGGGCAGGGCGCCCTCGGCGCGCAGCCTCGCCGCGTGCTGCGCCAGCGCGTCCACCAGCGCCGGGACGTTCGCGTCCTCGGGCTGCACGTCCACGCGCAGGCCGAACTCGCGCGCCGTCTCCGCCGTCTGCGGGCCGATGCAGGCCACCAGCGTGCGGGCGTGCGGCTTGCCCGCGATGCCGACCAGGTTCCGGACCGTGGACGACGAGGTGAAGCACACCGCGTCGAACCCGCCGGACTTGATCATCTCGCGGGTGTCGGCGGGCGGCGGGGCGGCCCGCACGGTGCGGTAGGCCGTCACGTCGTCGATCTCCCAGCCCCGGTCGCGCAGCCCGGCCGCGAGGGTCTCGGTGGCGATGTCGGCGCGCGGCAGCAGCACCCGGTCGACCGGGTCCAGGATGTCGTCGTACGGCGGGAAGTCGGCCAGCAGGCCCTCGGAGGACTGCTCGCCGGACGGCACCAGCTCCGGGATGATCCCGAAGCCGCGCACCTTCGCCGCCGTGGCCTCGCCGACGCAGGCGATCTTCACGCCGGAGAACGCGCGGGCGTCCAGGCCGAACTCGCGGAACTTCTCCCACACCGCGCGCACCGCGTTGGTCGAGGTGAAC
Organism: Actinosynnema sp.; assembly: GCF_052038725.1. NCBI lineage: Bacteria > Bacillati > Actinomycetota > Actinomycetes > Pseudonocardiales > Pseudonocardiaceae > Actinosynnema > Actinosynnema sp. The sequence goes on along the minus strand of NZ_JBQGCX010001201.1, from coordinate 6,032 downwards.
ACGACCCACTGGTAGCGGCCGTCGACCAGGCCCTTGACCGAGCGCTCCATCTGCGCCGGGCTGCGCGGCGGCTCGACGGAGATCGTCGGCACCTCCACGGGGATGGCGCCGTGCGAGTGCAGCCGGTCGCTCATCGCGCCCGCCTGCTCCTTGGTCCTGGGCACCAGCACGCGCCAGCCGTACAGCGCCCGCGACTCCCACCAGGACAGCTTCGGCCGGTTCGCGACCGCGCTGCCGACGGTGACCACCAGCGGGCCGGACAGCTCGCCCGCGTCGGCGGCCAGCGAGGCCAGCGTGGTGTCGACGGTGCGCTGGCTGAAGCCGGTGCCGTCGGCGGTCACCGCGACCGGGGTCTGCGGGGCCAGGCCGTGCTCCACCAGCGAGGAAGCCGCCTCGGCGAGGTGGCCGCCGGTCGCGTGCAGCACGAGCGTGCCCGTCGCCGAGGCGAGCCCGGCCCAGTCCACGGCGCCGCGCACGTCGGCCTCGGTGTGCACCGCGCCCAGCGCGACCCCCGCGTACGCGGGGACGGCCGTGCCCGCGGGCACGCCGGGGACCACGTCGAAGGCGATCGTGGTCTTGGAGACGGCGTGCGCCTCCTTCACCACGGAGTCCAGGGTCAGCGGGTCGCCCGCGACCAGCCGGACCACGGCCGCGCCGTTCTTGGCCTCGGCCACCAGGTCCTTCGCCACGTCGGCGGGCTCGCCGACCGCGGGCCGGACCTCGACGCCGTCGGGGACCAAGGCGACCACCTCGGCGGGCACGTCCGGGTCCGTCACGACCAGCTCGGCCTTGCCGAGCAGGTCGCGGGCCCGGACCGTGAGGAGCCCGGTGTCACCTGGGCCGGAGCCCACGAAGGCGACTCGGCCGGGGGTCTTGCGCGCGCGGGTCATCAGGGCACTCCCCATCAACTACGCCCCGCCGACCGCGCTGCGGCGTGGCCGGAGAGGTCGAGCAACTCGGCGGCCAGCGCGCGGCCGAGTTCCTCTGCTGCGGTCAAGTCACCGGTGGCCGACGCGCGGAGGAGGTCGCCGTCCTCCGCCGCCACGACCCCGCGGAGGGAGATGCGGAGGACCACCGCTCCCTCGTCGTCGAGGTCTTCCACCACATCGGCCAGTGCGCCGACCGGCGCGCTGCACCCGGCTTCGAGCGCGGCCAGCATGGCGCGCTCGGCGGTGACAGCGGCCCGACTGGCCGAATCGTCGAGCGTGGAGCGGAGCAAGTGCTCGGTGTCGACGTCGTCGACCCGGCACTCGATCGCCAGTGCGCCCTGCGCGGGCGCGGGGAGCATCTGGATCGGGTCGAGGACCTCGGTGATGTTCTCGACCCGGCCGAGCCGGGAGATCCCGGCGCGGGCGAGCACGACGGCGTCCAGCTCGCCGTCGAAGACCCTGGCCATGCGGCTGTCGATGTTGCCCCGGATGGGCAGGATCTCCAGGCCGAGGCCGAGCGCCGCCAGCTGCGTGGCGCGGCGCGGGGAGCCCGTGCCGACCTTGGAGCCGGGGGGCAGCTCGCCCAGGGTCAGCCCGTCGCGGGCGACCAGCGCGTCGCGCGGGTCCTCGCGCGGCGGGATCGCGGCCAGCGACAGCCGGGTGTCCGGGGCGGTGGGCAGGTCCTTGTACGAGTGCACGGCGACGTCGACCTCGCCGGGCGCGAGCGCGTCGCGCAGCGCCGAGGTGAAGACCCCGACGCCGATCTCCGCGATGGGCGCGTGCGAGCGGTCACCGGGCGTGGAGACCGTGACGATCTCCACCTGGGCGCCCGCGGCGCGCAGGGCGTCGGCGATGATGCCGGTCTGCGCGAGCGCCAGCGCGCTTCCTCGGGTGCCGATCCTCAGGGTGCGGTTCACCGCGTCTCACCTTTGTGTTGCGGGGACTGGGGGGTGCTGACCGCGGCGGGCGCCTGCGGGTCGAGGCCGAACAGCTCGCGCAGCGCCTCGGCGTAGCCCGCGCCGCCCGGCCCGGCGGCCAGCTGCTTGACCCGCACGGTCGGCGTGTGGAGCAGCTTGTCGACCACCCGGCGGACCGTCTTGGCCAGCTCGGCGCGCACCGCGCCGTCCAGCTCGGGCAGCCGGGAGTCGAGCCGCAGCAGCTCGGAGTCGACCACCTCGGCGGCGCGCTTGCGCAGGGCCGTGACGGTGGGCGTGACCTCGGCCGAGCGCTGCCCGGCCAGGTAGGCGCGGACCTCCTCGGCGACGATCTCCGCCGCGCGCTGGGCGTCCTGCCCGGTCGGGGCGTCGGACAGCCTGCGCTGCAGGGTCTCCAGGTCGACCACCCGCACGTTCGCCAGCAGCTCGGCGGCGGGGTCGACGTCCTTGGGGAGGCCGAGGTCGCAGACGACCAGCGGCCGGTCGGGCGCGCGGTCGCCGATGGCCTCGGCACCCACGGTGAGGTCCATCGAGCCGGTGCAGGCGAACAGCACGTCGGCGGCGGCGACCTCGTCGAACAGGGTGTCCAGGCCCACCGACTCGGCGGGCACGCCCTCGGCGCGCAGCGCCTCGGCGAGGCGGGCGCCGTTGGCGGCGGTGCGGTTGGCGATGGCGACCGAGCCGATGCCCGCGCGGCGCAGGTGCGCCACGGCGAGACCGCCCATGGAGCCCGCGCCGACGATCAGGGCCCGCTTGCCCGCCAGGCCGCCGAGCGCCTGCTCGGCGTCGGCCAGCGCCTCGGACACCACGGACGCGCCCGCGTGGTCGATGCCGGTGTCGCTGTGCACCCGCTTGCCGACGCGCAGCGCCTGCTGGACGAGCTCGTGCAGGGCGCGGCCGACCACGCCCGCCTCGTCGGCGGCGGCGTACGCGGAGCGCAGCTGGCCGAGGATCTGGGCCTCGCCCACGACCATCGAGTCCAGGCCCGCGGCCACGGAGAACAGGTGGTCCACCGCGGCGCCCGCGTAGTGGACGAACAGGTGCTCGAACAGCTCGGCGGTGTCCACGCCCGACTGGCGGGCGAGCACCTCGACGACCTCGTTCATGCCACCGTGGAAGGTCTCGACGACGGCGTACACCTCGACCCGGTTGCAGGTCGAGAGCAGCACGGCCTCCGAGACGCTGGGGGCGGCGAGCAGCTGGCCGAGGACCTTGGGCAGGTCGGCGACGGCCGCGCGCTCCAGCACGGGCACCGGTGTGGTCCGGTGGGACAGCCCCACGACGAGGAGGCTCATACCGCGACCACGTCCAACGGAGCCGTCCGGCTCACTACCCGCACGCTCACGGGCGAATCACCACCCCGTCCACACCGACTCCGCTGGCTCCGCTGACCACTTCCCCGGCGGCTTCGTCAGCCCGTCGCGCGACGTGGAACGACAGGATCTGCATCTCGACCGCCAGGTCGACCTTGCGCACCTCGACGTTGTCCGGGACCTGGAGGACGACGGGTGCGAAGTTCAGGATGCACTGGACTCCGGCGGATACCAAACGGTCGCAGACGGCCTGGGCGGCCTGGGGCGGGGTCGCGATGACCCCGATGGACACCTCCCGCTCGGCGCAGACCGAGGCGAGGTCGTCGATGTGGCTGACCGGGATTCCCCCTACCGGGACGCCGGTCAGGTCGGGGTCCATGTCGAACAGCGCGGCCACCGGGAAGCCCCTGCTGGGGAAGCCGCCGTAGTTGGCCAGCGCGTGACCAAGATTACCGATTCCCACGACCGCGACGCTGTGCTTGCGGGTGAGGCCGAGGATGCGCTCGATGTGGCTCACGAGCACCTCGACGTCGTAGCCGACGCCGCGCGTGCCGTACGAGCCCACGTAGGACAGGTCCTTGCGGAGCTTCGCCGAGTTGACCCCGGCCGCGCCGGAGAGCTCCTCGCTGGAGATGGTCGTCACGCCCTGGTCGGCCATGCCGGAGAGCACCCTCAGGTACACCGCGAGCCGGGCGACCGCCGCTTCGGGGATCGCGCGGGCCCGCTCCCGGACCTCGGCCTCCGCAGGGGCCTTCGGGGTGGTCGCGCTCGCGTCACCCTCGCCCCGCTGAGCCGCCACGCTGGTACTCCTCAGACGTCCGCCACCAAGAGCCGCCGGGCACCTCCACCAGCGGTGTGATGCGACCACCGTACAGCTTGTGAACGCACGCACAAAGTCGGCGGAACCGCCCCGTCACACCGGGTGAAGTCGGCTAACGCGGTGAGGACACCTGGATCGCGCCCGCCCGCGCCTGCGGGCGGGCGCGCCCGGAAGGCGGCGAGCCGCGGGCCCGTCCCCGGTCCCCGCGGCTCGCCCCCGTCCACTACCCGGTCAGGCCGCGGGCGGGGTCAGCACGGTGTCGATCACGAACACGGTGGCGTTCTTGGTCGGGATGTTCCCGCACAGGACCTTCGCGTCGTTCACCATCATCGACTCGCCGGAGCCGGTGACCTTGAGCTCCTCGCCGGTCAGCGCCTTCACGGCGCCCGCGGCCTCCAGGCCCTTGGCGTCGTAGCGCTTGCCCACCACGTGGTACTGCAGGACCTTGGCCAGCTCCTCGGGCTTGGACGCCAGCTCCTGGAACTTGGCCTCGCCGAGCGCCTCGAACGCCGGGTCCGCGGGCGCGAACACGGTGATCGCGGTCTGCGCGTTGAGCGTGTCGACCAGGTTGGCCGCCTTCACGGCGGTGACCAGCTTGGTGAGCAGCGGGTTGTTGCTGGCGGCGGTCGCCACCGGGTCGGTGACCATGCCCTCCAGGGAGCCCTTGTTGGACGGGTCCTGCGGGACGCTGGCGCAGCCGGGCCCGAACACGTCAGTGGTCTTCGTGGCGCCGTCCGCGCTGCTCATCTGGGTCATCGGCGCGGACGACGAGGCTGCGGGCGCGCTGCTCGTCGACGCGGTGTCCCCGCTGCCTCCGCAGGCGGTGAGGGCCAGGGACGCGACCAGCGCGGTTCCGACGAGGGCGAGCTTGCTGTTCCGCACGGCGGATCACTCCTCAGTGAGTTCAACCATCAGTGGTTTCCACTGATTCGTTCGACTCAGATCGCTCTGAGGTTCAGCTCTTTCACCCGACCGTGAAGAAAATCGAGTGCCACCCGGTCGCGCCGTCCGGGATCGGGGGCACCCGCTCCTGCGGCTGGGTCCGCCCCTCCAGGTCGGTGGCGCGCACCTCGACGGTGTGACCGCCGGGCGGCAGGTCCAGCTCGGCCCGCCACATCCGCCAGGTCGAGGCGTTCACCTCGGCGGCCAGCCGCGCGGTCTGCCACGGGCCGCCGTCGGCGCGCACCTCGACCTTGCCGACGCCCACCGGCTGGGCCCAGGCGACGCCGGTCACCACGGCCTTCCCGGTGACCGTGGACAGGCCCTTGGGGCTGTCGATCCGGGACATGAGCTTGATCGGGCCGCGCGCCGCCCAGCCGCGCTCGCGCCAGTAGCAGGTGCGCTCGGCGAACGTGGTGAGCAGCAGGTCGACGACCCACTTGGTGGCCGAGATGTACCCGTAGAGGCCGGGCACGACCAGGCGGGCGGGGAAGCCGTGCTCGACCGGCAGCGGCTCGCCGTTCATGGCCAGCGCGATCAGGGCGCCCCGGTCGGGCTCCATGACGACGTCGACCGGCGTGCCCGCCGTCCAGCCGTCCGCGCTGGTGGAGAACAGCTGGTCGGCTCCGGGGCGGACGCCGGCCTCCAGCAGCACGTCGCGCAGCGGGACGCCGACGAAGGTCGCGGTGGAGGCGTAGGGGCCGCCGACCTCGTTGGAGACGCAGGTGAGGGTGGTGGTCTGCTCGACCAGGTCGCGCTTGCGCAGGTCCTCGTAGGTGAGGGTGAGCTCGCGGTCGACCAGGCCGTGGACCTTGAGCGACCAGTCCTCGGCGCGGACCTTGGGCACGGTCAGGGCGGTGTCGACGCGGTAGAAGTCGGCGTTCGGGGTGAGGAAGGTCGGGGTGCCCTCGGCGGCGAAGTCGGCGCCGTCCGGGATGGCGGGGGCGCGGACGGCGGGCTCCAGGCTGCCGACGGCGGTGCGGGAGCCCTCGACGTCGGTCCGGCTGCCGATGAGCTGGCCGGCGGCCCCGGCGACAACGGCCGCGCCCGCGACGGTGAGGAAGGCGCGGCGGTCGGGGGCGACGGGCTTCTCGGC
>NZ_JBQGCX010001200.1:0-1787 GCF_052038725.1 Actinosynnema sp. | reverse complement strand
GCGCGCTCGTGCACGCCCTGCTCGGCGCGGCCGACGCGCTCGGCGAACCGCTCGTGGCCCTGCTCGGCGATCCCGGCTACTACCACCGGTTCGGCTTCCTGCCGTGCGGCGAGGTCGGCGTCGCGCCGCCGGTTCCCGAGTGGGAGCCGCACTTCCAGGTCCGCCCGCTCGCCGCGCACGACCCCGCCGCGCGCGGGACCTTCCGCTACGCCGAGCCGTTCGACCGCCTGTAGGCAAGTCCTGAGTGGACGGTCAGGGCGCCAGCGCCTTGTCCAGCGTCCGCAGGCACTGCGTCAGGGCCTCGTGCTTCGGCGCGCCCTGCGTGCTGACCATGTCCCAGGTGGAGAACAGCAGGCTCCACACCACGTTCAGCACCCAGTCCCGCCCCAGTGCCGCGTCCACGTCGCCCTCGGCGTGCCCCCGGCCGATCGCGTCCCGCACCGAGTGGTCGGACGGCGTCTCGTCGGGCCACTCCCGCCCGTTCGGCGCGACCGGGCTGTTGAACATCAGCGTCAGCACGTCGCCCAGCTCGAAGTACTCCTGGCACAGCCGCCCGAGCGCCGCCCTCGCCGACCCGTCGTCCAGCCTGGCCCGCGTGGTGGCCGAGGCGATCTGCTCGTCGACGTGCGCGGTCACCGCCGCCAGCAGGTCGGCCCGCTCGGGGAAGTACCGGTGCAGGGTGGTCCGCCCGACCCCGGCGGCGGTGGCGATCTCGCCCAGCGGCACGGCCGCGTTCGCGCTCAGCTCCCGCACGGCCGCGTCCAGGATCGCCCGCCGGGTCCTGGCCCGTGAACCGGACTCGGCCTTCGGGGACCCGGCCTTCGGGGACCCGGCCTTCACGACGGGTTCGCTGCGCGCCTCGCTCATGGGGGAACCGTACTGCCCATCCCCAAACGGAATCATCTTTGACAACTTTGGAACACTGATGTTCTACTTTTGAGCATGAATCCCCCGAAGGTGAAGCAGGCACTACCGCGCTTGCGGGTGCTCTGGTCGTTCGCCCGCCCGCACAGGGGCGCCCTCGCCCTCGGGTTGGCGCTGTCCCTGGTCGGCTCGGCCACCACCCTGGCCACCCCGATGGTCACCAAGTGGGTCCTCGACTCGCTCGGCGCGGGCGGCTCGCTGGCCGCCCCGGTCGGCACGATGCTCGCCCTGCTGGTCGCGGGCGTGGTGATCTGGACCATCCAGTGGGTGATCCTCGGCGAGCTCGGCGAGCGCGTCGTGCTCGACGCCCGCGAGTCCATGGTCAAGCGGCTGCTGCGCGCCACCGTCCCCGCCGTGACCGGCCGACCCGGCGGCGAGCTGGTCACCAGGGTCACCTCGGACACCGTGCTGCTGCGCGAGGCCGCGTCCAGCAGCGTGATCGGGCTGGTCAACGGCACCGTCACGCTCGTCGGCACGCTCGTGCTGATGGCCGTGCTCGACCTCGCGCTGCTCGGCGCCACGGTGGTCTCGGTCGTGGTGCTCGGCGTCGTGTTCGCCGTCCTGATGCCCGCCATCGCCCGCGAGCAGGAGCTCGCGCAGGACCACGTCGGCAAGCTCGGCGGCGTCCTGGAGGGCACGCTGCGCGCCATCCGCACGGTCAAGGCCAGCCGGGCCGAGGCGCGGCAGACCGAGCGGGTCCTCGGCGACGCGCGCGCCGCCTACCGGCACAGCGTCCGGGCCGTGCGGCGCGAGGCCGTCGCCTGGACCGTGGCCTGGTCGGGCATCCAGTTCGCGATCATCCTCGTGCTGGGGCTCGGCGCGTGGCGGGTCTCGCAGGGCGCGCTGGAGGTGTCGAGCCTGAT
>NZ_JBQGCX010001199.1:0-2730 GCF_052038725.1 Actinosynnema sp. | reverse complement strand
GCTCCACCGCCACCATCACGTCCGCCAGCGGCGCGAACGCCTGCACCGACTGCGACCCCGACACCGCGACCGCGATCGGCACCCGCTTCTCCGGCAGGTCCCACAGCTTCGCCGAGTCCACCCGGAAGTGCTGGCCCGCGTAGTCCGAGTACCCGCCGTCGAACAGCTTGACGATGATCTCCAGCGCCTCGCGCAGCATCTCGTGCCGCACGTTCACCGGCGGCCACCCCTGCCCGACCACGTGCTCGTTCAGGTTCTCGCCCGCGCCGAGCCCGAGCGTGAACCGGTTGTCCGACAGCAGCTGCACCGTCGCCGCCTTCTGGGCGACCACGGCCGGGTGATAGCGCATCGTCGGGCAGGTCACGTAGGTCATCAGCTCGACCCGCTCGGTGACCTGCGCGACCGCGCCCAGCACGCTCCACGCGTACGGCGCGTGCCCCTGCTCGGCCAGCCACGGCGAGAAGTGGTCGCTGATCACCTCGAAGTCGAACCCGGCCGCCTCGGCCCGCGCCGCGTGCCGGACCAGGTCCTTCGGCCCCGCCTGCTCGGTCATCAGGGTGTAGCCGATCCGCATGGGAGTTTCCTTCCGGGGGTGGGACGTCCGCTGGGCGGTGCGCTAGTCGAGCGGGGCGAAGGGCAGGTCGGTCAGGTCGGCGCGCAACCGGTCCAGGTCCTCGTACACGGAGGCCGCGCCCGCGCCGGTCAGCTCGGCCTCGCCGAACCCGCCGGTCCGCAGCGCCACCACCGGCAACCCGGCCCGCCCGGCCGCCTCGCAGTCCCACACCGAGTCCCCGACCACCACGGCCCGCCCGCCGCCGACCCGCTCCAGCGCCACCTCGATCAGGTCGGGCGCGGGCTTGCTCTCGGACACGTCGTCGGACGAGGTCGCGACCAGGTCCTCGGCGTCGAGCAGCCGCAGGTAGCGGGCCACGTGCTCGGCCTTGCCGGAGCTGGCGAGCACCACGGTCAGGTCCGCATCGACCGCCGCGGACAGCAGCCGCCGCGCGCCCTCGACGGGCTGGACCTCGTCGAGCATCGGGGCGAACTCCTCGACCCACGCGTCCCGGACGGCGTCCCCGTGCCGCTCCTCCACGTGCGCGCCCGCGACGGCGGCCACCAGCTTGTCCCCGCCCATGCCGATGGCGCGGTGCAGCTTCCAGGCGGGGACGGTGACGTCGAACCGCCGGAACGCGCGCGACCAGGCGAGGGTGTGGTGGTAGTTGGTGTCGACCAGCGTGCCGTCCACGTCGAGGACCAGGGTGTTGGACATGGGGTGTGGTTGCCCTGGTCGGGAGGGGGTTAACCGCGGGGAACCTCGCCCGTCCGGGCGGGCCCGCCCCGGCGCTCACACCGCCCGCGCCATGACCACCCGCGCGGCCGGGTCCAGCCCGTGCGACGCCTCCCGCGCCACCACCTCCCGCAGCCCCGGCCCCGGCTCCGCCACCTCCGCGAACCCCAGCCGCCGGTAGTACGGCGCGTTCCACGGCACGTCCCGGAACGTCGTCAGCGTCACCGCCACCAGGCCATCGCCGCGCGCCCACGCCCCCACGTGGTCCAGCAGCGCCGCCCCCAGCCGCTCACCGGCGCGCTCGGGGGCCGTGCACACCTGCTCCACGTGCGCCCCGCCGTCCACCACCGCGACCGCCACCCACGCCACCGGCTCCGGGTCCACCAGGACCCACACGCGCAGCGACGCCAGCACGGCCAGCGGCATCGGCTCGTCGTCCGCGACCTCCGGCATCCCGACCGCGCGGAACGCCTCACCGCCCCGAGCCTCGATCGCGCGCAGCGCGGGGAAGTCCTCGGGAGCGGCCACCCTGATCAGCACACCGCCGATCCTCAGTCCTGCGCCAGCTCCCGCTCAACCGATTTCCCGAGCGCCACCAGCAGCCGCGCCGCCAGCTCGCCCAGCTCCCCGTCCGGCACGCCGTCGCAGTCCAGCTCCAGCTGCACCACGCTCCCGCCGACCCCGGCCAGCTCCGCGCGCAGCCGCGCGCCGGGACCGCCCTCGGCCAGCGGCTCCCAGGTCAGCTCCAACCGGTCGAAGTCGGCGAGCACCCGGAACTGGCGCGGGCGCCCGGCCACCGACACGATCAGCACGTCCCCGTTGACCCCGACCACCGCCAGCGGTTCCGGCAGCCACTCGGCGAGCCTGGGCGGCTCGGCCGCCGCCGCGAACACCAGGTCCGGCAGCGCCCCCACCTCACCGCGCACCAGCACGTGCCCACCCCACTCGAAAGATCTTCAGGTCCCGGACTTCTGCTCAGGTACCCGAGGGGCCGGTGCGGAAACGGGCCTGCCGGACGCCGCCGAGGCGACGTCCGGGTAGTGCGGGAACAACCGGTCCAGGTCGGTGCGCACGAACACCCTGCGCACGTGCGGCGGCACGGCGGCCAGCCGCAGCCAACCGCCCGCCCGCTGCGCCCGCGCCCGCGTGCGCACCAGCAAGCTCATCGCCTGCGCCCCGCAGAACGACACCCCGGACATGTCCAGCACCACCCGGTCGCGGCCCTCCGCGATCAGCCGGTCCAGCTTCTCGAGCACCTTCCTGGCGCCCGTGAGGTCCAGCTCCCCGGCCACGTCCACCACCGCGCACCCGGTGCGGTGGGACTCGACCGACAACGCCAGCATCCCTGTTTCCCCTTCACGCCACTACGACCAACCCGTCATCCCCACCCACCACCGCCCGCTCCAGCAGCAGGCCCTCCTTGGTGGACCACGGGCATATCT
>NZ_JBQGCX010001198.1:0-1623 GCF_052038725.1 Actinosynnema sp. | reverse complement strand
GCAGCGCGGCCCGGTCCAGCTTGCCGTTCACCGTCACCGGCAGCGCCTCCAGCAGCACCACCGCCGACGGCACCAGGTGGTCCGGCAGGTCGGCGGCCAGCGCGTCCCGCACCGACTCCGCCGTCACCACCGCGCCCGCCTCGGGCACCACGTACCCGACCAGCCGCGCCGGACCGCCGTCCGCGCGCACGTCCGCCGCCGCCGCGGCCACCCCCGGCAGCGCCCCCAGCGCCGCCTCCACCTCGCCGACCTCGACCCGGTGCCCGCGCACCTTCACCTGGCCGTCCCGCCGCCCCAGGTACTCCAGCCCCCGCGCCGTCCACCGGGCCAGGTCGCCGGTCCGGTACATCCGCTCGCCCGGCGCGCCGAACGGGTCGGCCACGAACCGCTCCGCCGTCGCCCCCGGCTGCCCCAGGTACCCGCGCGCCAGCTGCGGTCCCGCCAGGTGCAGCTCACCGGCCACCCCCTCGGGGACCGGCCGCAGCGCCCCGTCCAGCAGGTAGACCCGCGTTCCCGACACCGGGTGCCCGATCACCGGGTCGTCCCCGGACAGCACCGCCACCGTGGCGTCCACAGTGGACTCGGTCGGCCCGTAGGCGTTGCGCGCGGCCACGCCCGACGCCACCACCCGCCGCCACAGCGCGGGCGGCGTGGCCTCGCCGCCCAGCACCAGCAGCGCGGGCCGGTGCCCGCCCTCCCCCGGATCGCCCTCCAGCAACCCGGCCGCCACCAGCGGCGCGGCCAGCGACGGGGTCGTGTCGACCACGTCGACCCGGTCCCGCCGCACCGCCGCCAGCAGCGCGTCCGCGTCCCGCGCCACCTCGGCGTCGTACAACCGCAGCTCGTGCCCGCACAGCAACCACGCCAGCTGGTCGAGCGCCGAGTCGAACGCGAACGAGTAGGTGTGCGCCACCCGCAACCGCCGCCCGGCCGCCCGCTCCGCCGAAGGCGCGGTGATCCCCCGGTGGTGGTGCAGCAGCGCGGCCAACCCGCCCCGGCGCACCAGCACCCCCTTGGGCTTCCCGGTCGACCCGGAGGTGTGCAGCACGTAGGCCAGGTGCTCCGGGTGGCGCGGGGCCGCCAACTCGTGCTCCGCCAACGGCTCCCGCGAGCACCCGGCCAGCTCCTCGGCCACCTCGACCGAGTCCAGCACCACCGACTCGACCCCGTCCGGCACCAGGTGCGCCAACTCCGCCGTCACCAGCGCGATCCGCGCCCCCGCGACCAGCTCCCGCAACCGCGCCTGCGGGTGCGCGGTGTCCAGCGGCAGGAACGCCGCCCCCGCCACCAGCGACCCGAGCAGCCCCACCACCGTCCCGACCGAGCGCGGCACGACCAGCGCCACCACGTCGTCCGGCCCGACCCCGCGCGCCCGCAGCACCCGCGCCACCCGGTGCGCCCACCCGGACAGCTCGGCCCCGGACAGCGAGACCCCGTTGTGCGCCAACGCGATCGCGTCCGCGTCCAGCCCGGCCAGCAGTTCCGGCACGTCCAGCACCGGGCCGGGCAGCGCGGGGCTCGCCCAGCGCGCCAGCAGCTCCTCCCGCTCCTGCCCGCCGATCAGGTCCACCCGCGCCACCGGCGGCGCGTCCGCCGCGCACAACCCGGCCACCAGCGCGGTGA
>NZ_JBQGCX010001197.1:0-1702 GCF_052038725.1 Actinosynnema sp. | reverse complement strand
AGCGGGAAAGTCCACCTCGACGCCGAGACCGCCCTCGTCGCCCCCGAACACCCGCACCCGGCCGCCGACCCGCTCCACGACCCGCAGCAAGATCGACAGCCCCAGCCCCGAGCCCCCCACGTTCTGGTGCGAGGGCGAGCGCCAGAACCGGTCGGTGGCCCGCTCCATCTCCTCCTCGTCCAGGCCCGGCCCCTCGTCCACCACCGAGATCCGCACCCGGCCGTCGGCCCGCCGCACCACCACGTGCACGAGCGTGCCCTCGGCGGTGAACTTCAGCGCGTTGTCGAGCAGCGCGTCGAGCACCGTCTCCACCCCCCTGGGCGGGGCCAGCGCCACCCGGCCGGGTTCGCCGCCGAGCACCAGGTGCACGTCGCGGGCGGTCGCGGCGGGCATCCACGCGGTCAGCCTGCCCGCCACCGCCCGGTCCACGTCCACCTCGACCGGGGCGACCGAGGACGACTCGGCGCGGGCCATCGCCAGCATCTCGTCCAGGATGCGGTTGAGCCGGTTCGCCTCGGCGAGCGCCGCCGCCTGGTGCGGCCTGCCCTCCTCGGTGACCGCGTCCTCCAGGTTCGACAGCCGCAGCTTCAGCGCGGTCAGCGGGTTGCGCAGCTGGTGGGAGGCGTCGGCGACGAACGCCCGCTGGGCGGCCAGCACGTCGCCGACGCTGGCCGCCATCTGGTCGAACGAGCGCCCGAGCTGCCGCAGCTCCGGCGGCCCCGACGCCCCGCCCACCGGCGGCACCGGCCTCCCCGAGACGATCGCGCCCACCAGCCCGCTCGTCGCGTCGTCCAGCGCCCGCACCGGCCGCAGCATCCAGCGCACCAGGGGCAGCGCGGCGAGCACCGCCAGCGCGAGCGCGCCGAGGGCCCCGGCCAGTATCGCCAGCCACCACAGGGCGACCCCCGTCCTGGTCTTGCCGGTGGGGGAGAAGGTCACCACGGCGCCGCGCACCTCGCCGTCGACCAGCACCGGCTCGGCCACCACCAGGGGGTGGTCCTGCCACGGCATCACCAGGTCGGGGTTGCTCGGCAGTCGCCCGGCCAGGGCGCCCCGGACCGTCTCCTGCACCGCCGGTGACGACAGGTCGGGCTCCCGCTCGGCGCTGGACAGGGCAACCTGGCCGTCACGCCGCAGCAACACGACGTCGATCCCGTAAAGCTCTGAATAACGCTTGAGCTCGGGGAGCACGACCTCCGGCTGGTCGTCGATGACCGGCCGCTGCACCAGCGAGGCGAACCGCGCGGTGTCGGTCAGCCGGTCCAGGAACATCTCCTGCTGCTCGGTCGCCGCGACCCCGCGACCGAGCGGCACACCCATCCCCACCAGCACCAGCACCACCAGGGCGAGCACCACGCCGAGCAGCCGGGAGCGCACCTAGGACCCCAGCCGGTAGCCGACGCCGCGCACCGTCTCCAGCAGCGAGGGCCTGCCGAGCTTGGTCCGCAGGGTCGCCACGTGCACGTCCAGCGTCCGGTTCGCCCCGGCCCAGGTCCGCCCCCACACCTCGGCGAGGATGCGCTCGCGGGTGCACACGGCCCCGCCCGCGGCCATGACCAGCGCCAACACCTGGAACTCCTTCCGCGACAGGGCCACCGCCGCCCCGCCGACGGTCACCTCGTGCCTGGCCAGGTCGATCCGGACGTCCCCCGACTGGAAGACCTCCGTCCCGGTCCCGCCGTGCCCCAGCGGGTCGCCCCTC
>NZ_JBQGCX010001196.1:0-3515 GCF_052038725.1 Actinosynnema sp. | reverse complement strand
CCCGAGCGGATGGACGAGATCCCGGCCTGCGCGTGGATGCCGTTCGGGCACGGGGCGCGGGCGTGCATCGGGCGGCCGTTCGCCCTGCAGGAGGCGACCCTCGTGCTGGCGCTGGTGCTCCAGCGGTTCGACCTCGCGCTCGCCGACCCCGACCACCGGCTGACGATCAAGCAGACGTTGACGCTCAAGCCGGACTCGCTGGTGGTCCGCGCCCGGCCGCGCACCGACCGCCCTGGCGCCACCGCGACCGTCGAAACCGTTGTGCCGCACCAGGTTCCGGCCTCCCATCGGCACGGAACCCCGCTGCACGTGTTCTACGGGTCGAACGGCGGCAGCGGCGAGGGCCTGGCGCGCACGATCGCCGGTGACGGTGCGGCTCGCGGGTGGGCGACTTCCGTCGCGCCCCTTGACGACGCGGTGCGCGCCCTGCCCGCGTCGGGACCGGTGGTGATCGTCAGCTCCTCCTACAACGGCGCCCCGCCGGACAACGCGGCCCACTTCGTGCGGTGGCTCACGCAGGACGGGCCCGACCTGTCCGGAGTGGACTACCTGGTGCTCGGCTGCGGCAACCTGGACTGGTCGGCCACCTACCAGCGCGTGCCCACCCTGATCGACGAGGCCATGGCGGCGGCGGGCGCCCGGCGGCTGCGCGAGCGCGGGGCCACCGACGCCCGCGCGGACTTCTTCGGCGACTGGGAGCGCTGGTACGAGCCGCTGTGGCCGCTGCTGTCGGCCGAGTGCGGGGTCGAGGTGGGCGAGATCGGGCCGCGCTTCCGGGTGGTCGAGTCGGACGCGGCGGACGGCCTCGGCGATCTCGCGTCGGCGGTCGTGCTGGAGAACCGGGAGCTGGTGCGCGGACCGGACGCCGGGTCCAAGCGGCACCTGGAGCTGCGGCTGCCCGACGGCACGTCCTACCGCACCGGCGACTACCTGTCCGTGCTGCCGCAGAACCACCCCGACCTGGTGCGGCGGGCGGTGGCGCGGCTGGGCACGCGCGCGGAGCGGGTCGTGACGGTCGAGTCGAGCGCGCCCACCGGGCTGGTGCCGGTCGGGCGCGCGCTGCGCGTGGACGAGCTGCTGACCCGGTGCGTCGACCTGTCCGCGCCCGCGGGCGCCGGGGTCGTCGCGCGCCTGGCCGAGCGCTGCCCGTGCCCGCCGGAGCGCGCCGAGCTGGCCGCCACGACCGGGGCGACGCTGCTGGAGCTGCTGGAGCGCTTCCCCTCGTGCGCGGTCGACCTGGCGCTGGCCCTGGAACTGCTGCCCGCGCCCAGGACCCGCCTGTACTCGATCAGCTCGGCGGCCGAGGAGCGGGCCGAGGTGGCGCTCACCGTGTCGGTCACCGGCGTGACCTCCGGCTACCTGAGCCGGGTGCGACCCGGCGACCGCGTGGCCGTCGGGATCGCGTCACCGCCGGAGTCGTTCCGCCCGCCCGCCGACAACACCGTCCCCGTGGTGCTGATCGCCGCGGGCACCGGGATCGCGCCGTTCCGGGGGTTCCTGCGGGCGCGGGCCGCGCTCGGCGGCGAACCGGGCCCGGCGCTGCTGCTGTTCGGCTGCCGGGGGCCCGAGCTGGACGACCTGTACGCGGAGGAGCTCGCCGCGCTCGGCGACTGGCTGGAGGTGGACCGGGCCTACTCGCGCCACCCCGATGGCGAGGTCCGCCACGTGCAGCACCGGCTGTGGCAGCGGCGGGACCGGGTGCGCGAGCTGGTGGACGCCGGGGCGCGCGTGTACCTCTGCGGCGACGCGACGCGGGTGGGACCCGCGGTGGAGGAAGTGCTGGGGCGCATCGGTCCCGGCGCCGGGTGGCTGGACGCGCTCCGCGCCGGGGGGCGGTACGCGACGGACGTGTTCTGAGCGGGCCCTCGACCGAGGGGGCGCGTGCCCCGCGCCCCCTCAGTCCAGGTAGCCCTCCAGCCCGCGCGAGCGCGCCGGGTGCTGCAACTTCGCCATGGTGCGCGACTCGATCTGCCGGATGCGCTCCCGCGTCACCCCGTACACCCGCCCGACCTCGTCCAGCGTGTGCAGCACCCCGTCCGGGAAGCCGTACCGCATCCGCACCACGCCCGCCTCGCGCGGCGTCAGCGTCTCCAGCACCGCCCGCAGGTCCGCCGACAGCAGCGCCGAGCTGACCGCCTCCAGCGGGGCCACCGCGTTCTCGTCCGCGATCAGGTCGCCGATGGAGGTGTCCGCCTCCGCGCCGATGGCCTGGTCCAGCGACACCGGCGTGCGCGCGTGCTGCCGCAGCTCCACGACCTTCTCCGGCGTCACGTCCAGCTCGACCGCGACCTCCTCGGCGGTCGCCTCGCGCCCGTTGCGGTGCAGCAGGTCCCGCTCGATCCGCGCCAGCTTGGTGACCACCTCCACCATGTGCACGGGCAGCCGGATGGTGCGCGACTGGTCGGCCAGCGCGCGCGTGATCGCCTGCCGGATCCACCACGTGGCGTAGGTGGAGAACTTGAACCCCTTGGCGTAGTCGAACTTCTCGACCGCGCGCACCAGGCCCAGGTTGCCCTCCTGGATGACGTCGAGCAGCGCCATGCCCTTGCCGGTGTACCGCTTGGCGATGCTCACCACCAGCCGCAGGTTCGCCTCCAGCAGGTGGTCCTTGGCGCGCTGCCCGTCCCGCACAACCCGCCGCAGCTCGACCGGCCGCCGCGACCCGCGCGCCGCGGGCGGCAGGTCCAGCAGGTGCTCGGCGTACAGGCCCGCCTCCACCCGCCTGGCCAGCTCCACCTCCTGGTCGGCGGTCAGCAGCCGCACCCGGCCGATCGCCTTGAGGTAGGCGCGGGTGGAGTCGGCCGCGTTCGCCGCCTCCGCGTCGCGGCGCAGCGTGGCCGCCAGCTTGATGTCCTCGTCGGTCTCCCACGTGAAGGCCTCGGTCACGCCCCACCACCGGACCGGGCGGCGCCGACGGCCGTCCGCGGAATAGCCAATCCACAACCCATGATCGTGTGCCGCTCCTCCTGGGAACTGCCCGCGCCGATTCGGCGCGCACCACGCAGGAGTTCCACTGTACCCACCGCGGGGGCGCGCCCAGGGGAGTGGAATGTCGCGGTCGGGGGTGGTGACAACCGCCGACCTGCGGTTCCCGCACCAGCCGGGCCACTTCGGTGGAACCGCGCTCTTGCAGCAGCGCCGGCAGGGCGGCGGGTGACCAGCGGTAGGCGGTCACGACTTTGTGGTCGAAGGCCCGCGGTTCCGGATCGTCGCAGGCGAAGAAACCGAGCACGGGGTGACCGCCGGGTTCGAGCACCCGGTGGAACTCGGCGAGCACGGGCGGGAGTTCGGCGGGCGGGGTGTGGATCACCGAGCAGAACGCCAGGATTCCGGCGAGGCGGTCGTCGGGCAGGTCGAACGCGCGCAGGTGCGCGGTGAGGTGGCCGAGGCCGCAGCCGAGGTCCGCCACGCGGGCGCCGGGGCCCAGGAGCTCGGCGAACGCGGACAGCAGGGCGCGTTCGAGGGGGAGGGACCCGAGGACGTCGCTGAACAGGTCCGCGTAGCGGTGGGCGACG
>NZ_JBQGCX010001195.1:0-7391 GCF_052038725.1 Actinosynnema sp. | reverse complement strand
GCCAGCCTCCGGGGGGGGGGGCGGGGACCGCGCCCACTTCTCCCCCAGCGGTGGAGGCTGACCCCATGACCGGACCGGTCGTCGACATGCGCGGGATCTCGGTCGAGTTCCCCGGTGTGAAGGCGTTGCAGGAGGTGGACTTCCGGCTGCTGCCCGGCGAGGTCCACGCGCTGATGGGCGAGAACGGGGCTGGCAAGTCCACCCTGATCAAGGCGCTGACCGGCGTGCACCCGCTCGCCGCCGGGGAGATCACCCTCGGCGGGGAGGGCGTGTCGTTCAGCGGACCGGCGCAGGCGCAGGACGCCGGGATCAGCACCGTGTACCAGGAGGTCGCGCTGTGCGCGAACCTCACCGTGGCCGAGAACATCCTGCTGGGGCGCGAACCCCGCCGGTTCGGCGCGATCGACGGGCGCGCGATGCGCGCGCGGGCGCGGGAGCTGCTCGCCCGCATCGGTCTCGACGTCGATCCGGGGTCCGTGCTGGCCAGCCACCCCATCGCCGTGCGGCAGCTCGTCGCGATCGCCCGCGCGGTCGCCGTGGACGCGCGCGTGCTGGTGCTGGACGAGCCGACCTCCAGCCTGGACGCCGACGAGGTCGCCGAGCTGTTCCGCATCGTGCGGGTGCTGCGCGACGAGGGCGTCGCGGTGCTGTTCGTGTCGCACTTCTTGGAGCAGGTCTACGAGATCTCCGACCGGATGACGGTGCTGCGCAACGGTCGGGTCGTGGGCGAGTGGAAGACCTCGGAGCTGAGCCGGATCGACCTGGTGACCGCCATGCTCGGGCGCGAGCTGGGCGTGCTGGAGGAGATCGAGCACCGGGCGGACAAGGGCCGCAGCGGCGGCGCGCTGCTGGTGGCGGAGGGGTTGGGGCGCAAGGGCGCCATCGAGCCCTTCGACCTGGAGGTGCACGCGGGCGAGGTGGTCGGGCTGGCCGGGCTGCTCGGGTCGGGGCGCACCGAGCTGGCGCGGTTGCTGTTCGGCGCGGACAAGGCCGATTCGGGAACGATCGTGTTCGGCGGGAAGCCGTTGCGGCTCAGCGGTCCGCGCGGCGCGATCGCGGCCGGGATCGCGTTCTCCTCCGAGGACCGCAAGGGCGAGGGCGTGGTCGCGGATCTGAGCATCCGGGACAACCTGATCCTGGCGGTGCAGGCCGCACGCGGGTGGGCCAGGCCCGTGCCGCGCAGGCAGGCCGACGAGCTGGTCGCGAAGTACCTGGCGATGCTGGACATCCGGCCCGCCGACCCCGACGCGCTGGTCGGCACGCTCTCCGGCGGCAACCAGCAGAAGGTGCTGCTGGCGCGGTGGCTGGTGACCGAGCCGAAGCTGCTGATCCTGGACGAGCCGACCAGGGGCATCGACGTCGGCGCGAAGGCGCAGATCCAGAAGCTGGTGGCGGAGCTGTCCGCCGAGGGCATGGCGGTGCTGTTCATCTCCGCGGAACTGGAGGAAGTCGTGCGCGTCTCCGACCGCGTGGTCGTGCTGCGCGACCGGCGCAAGGTCGCCGAGCTGTCCGGGGTCGACCTGGGCGTGGACGAGGTGGTCGAGCTGATCGCCGCCACCCCGGACAACCGGGTCGCGTCGTGAACCGCCGGTTGCTGTGGCCGCTGCTGGCGCTGGCCGCGCTGCTGCTGCTGAACCTGGTGGCGAACCCGTCGTTCTTCGCGCTGCGCCTGCAGGACGGGCACCTGTTCGGCAGCCTGGTGGACGTGCTGCGCAACGGCGCGCCCACGCTGCTGATCGCGCTCGGCATGACGCTGGTGATCGCCACCAGGGGCATCGACCTGTCGGTCGGCGCGGACGTGGCGATCTCCGGGGCGGTGACCTGCACGCACATCGCCGGTGGTGGCGGCGCGTTGGGCGGGATGGCGCTGGCGCTGGTGCTGTGCGCGGTGCTGGGGCTGTGGAACGGGTTCCTGGTGTCGGTGCTGGGGATCCAGCCGATCATCGCGACGCTGGTGCTGATGACCGCGGGTCGGGGCATCGCGATGCTGGTGACCGAGGGGCAGATCATCACGGTCGACAACCCGGCGTTCCGGGAGATCGGCGCGGGGTTCCTGTTCCTGCCCATCTCGATCCTGATCAGCCTCGCCGCGCTGGCCGCGACCGCGCTGGTGACCAGGCGGACCGCGCTCGGGATGCTGATCGAGTCGGTGGGGGTGAACCCGGAGGCCAGCAGGCTGGCCGGGGTGCGCTCCCGGACGATCATCTGGACGGTGTACGTGTTCGCGGCGCTGTGCGCGGGCGTCGCCGGGCTGATGATCAGCTCGAACGTGAGCGCGGCGGACGCCAACAACGCGGGGCTGTGGATCGAGATGGACGCGATCCTGGCCGTGGTGATCGGCGGGACGTCGCTGGCGGGCGGGCGGTACTCGCTGACCGGGACGCTGCTGGGCGCGCTGGTGATCCAGACGCTCACCACGACGATCTACACGATCGGCGTCCCGCCGGAGGTCACGCTGGTGTTCAAGGCGATCGTGGTGATCGCGGTGTGCCTGCTCCAGGCGCCCGCGCTCAGCCGGGTGTTCGCGCGACGTGAGGCGGTGGCGGCATGACGACCGTTCTGGAGCCGCAGCTCCCCGTGAAGGCCGGACCGAGGGCGCCGTCGCGGTTCCTGCCGGTGATCGCGACGTTCGTGGTGTTCGTGCTGACCTTCGGGGCCGGGTCGGTGGCCTACGAGGGGTTCGCCAGCGGGCAGGTGGTGGCGAACCTGTTCATCGACAACGCGTTCCTGATCGTGCTGGCGGTCGGGATGACGTTCGTGATCCTGACCGGCGGGATCGACCTGTCGGTCGGGTCGGTGATCGCGCTGTCGACGATGATCGCGGCGGCGGCGCTGCGGGCGGGGTGGCCGCCGGTGCTGGTCGTGGTGGCGGTGCTGGCCACCGGGTCGCTGCTGGGGTTCCTGATGGGGCTGGTGATCCACAAGTTCGGGGTGCTGCCGTTCATCGTGACGCTGGCGGGGATGTTCCTGGCGCGCGGGTTGTGCTTCGTGATCAGCGTGGAGTCGATCTCGATCAAGGACAAGGGGTTCCGGTCGTTGGCCACGGCGACGATCGAGCTGCCGGGGGGTGTGACGATCACGCCGCCGGTGGTGATCGCGTTGGTGGTCGTGGCGGTGGCGGCCTACGTGCTGCACCTGACGCGGTTCGGGCGGACGGTGTACGCGGTCGGCGGGAGCGAGGCTTCGGCCCGGTTGATGGGGTTGCGGACCGGGCGGGTCAAGGTCGGGGTTTACGTGATCAGCGGGTTCTGCTCGTCGTTGGCGGGGTTGCTGTTCGCGTTGTACATGCTGTCGGGGTACAGCCTGCACGGGGTCGGGATGGAGTTGGACGCCATCGCGGCTGTTGTGGTGGGCGGGAGTCTGCTCTCGGGCGGGGTCGGGTTCGTGGTCGGGTCGGTGGTCGGGGTGCTGGTGCTCGGGACCGTGCAGACGCTGATCTCGTTCCAGGGGACGTTGAGCTCGTGGTGGACGAAGATCGTGATCGGCGGGTTGTTGTTGGCGTTCATCGCGTTGCAGCGGTTGATCGTGCGGCGGTCCGGGAGTTAGCGGTCCGGTCCCGCTCGAACCCGGTTCGGTCAAAAGTTGACGTAGGGCTCCTCCCGGCGATCTCTGCGAGGCTTGGGCCTCTTCAGAAAAAACCGGGAGGTGCATTCGCGTGGTGATGGGCTCACGTCAGGTGAAGGTCGGGTTGCGCGTCGCGGACCTCGACCGGTCGCGGGACCTGTACCTGGCGGTCGGGTTCAAGGAGATCCCCAACGACGAGCAGCCGACCCTGCGGTACCTGACGCACGGGCGCACGTGGCTGATCCTCTCCGACCGGCACGCGCACCCCTACATCTCCGAGCGCGACCGGGTGAGCGCGCAGGAGGGTCCGGTGGGGGCGGGGTTCGTGCTGGCGGTGCCGGTGCCGGACGTCGAGGCGCTGCACCGGTGGTGGGCGGCCCAGGACGGGCTGGAGGTGGTCCTGCCTCCCGAGGACGCCGGGTGGGCGGTGGTGTTCCAGGGCGCCGACTACGACGGGTACCAGGTGATGTTCGAGCAGTTCCGGAATTGATTCCGACGCCGATCGCGCACCCCGATCCCCGCTACGCGGCGCAGTCGTCGTATGGGGAATCCCCTATTGACCCACCTGCGGTATTCCTGCGAAGCTCGCATACGAGAGCGCTCTCACAAAACTCTCCACCCCCTGCACCCACGGAGTTGTTTCGTGAGACTCATCGCGCAGTGCTGCGCGGCGGTCATGACCGCCGCGCTGATCACGCTGCCTGCGGCAGCGGCACAGGCTGAACCAGCCGCCACCCCGGACTCGGCCACCCTGCCGGAGGCCCTGGAGCGCGACCTGGACATCACGCCCGCCGAGGCCACGGCGCGGCAGCAGAAGGAGCAGGCGGGCGTGCCCGTCGCGGAGGAGCTGCGGACCGAGCTGGACGGGAAGTTCGGCGGGTCCTGGTTCGACAAGGGCGAGCTGAAGGTCGGCGTCACGGACGACGCGGCGGCCAAGGCCGTGCGCGACAAGGGGGCCGAGCCGGTCCCGGTCGCGCGCAGCGAGAAGGCTTTGGACGACACCAAGTCCGCGCTCGACCAGGCGCGCAGTGGCACCGAGGCGGTGCACTCCTGGTACGTCGACCCGACCAGCAACACCGTGGTCGTGACCGCCGCCTCCGAGCAGGCCGGGCGCGAGTTCGCGGCCAAGGCCGGCGTCGAGGGTTCCGTCCGGGTCACCACCGGGCACGAGATGAAGCCGGCGCACGACCTGCGCGGTGGCGACCAGTACGTCATCAACGGCAACACGCTGTGCTCGGTGGGCTTCCCCGTGAACGGCGGGTTCGTCACCGCCGGTCACTGCGGTGGCACGGGCAGCACGACCAAGGGCTTCAACAACGTCAACCAGGGCACGTTCGCCGGGTCGTCGTTCCCCGGCCAGGACTACGCCTGGGTGCGCACGAACGGCGACTGGGCCTCCAAGCCCTGGGTCAACAACTACTCCGGCGGCAACGTCGTGGTGGCGGGCAGCCAGGAGGCGGGTGTCGGCGCGACGATCTGCCGCTCCGGCCGCACCACCGGCTGGCGCTGCGGCACCATCCAGGCCAAGAACGTCACGGTGAACTACGGCGGCCGGATCGTGAACGGCCTCGTGTCGACCACGGCGTGCGCCGAGGGCGGCGACTCCGGCGGCGCGGTGCTCTCCGGCAACCAGGCCCAGGGCGTCACCTCGGGCGCGGGCGGCAACTGCTCCAACGGCGGCACCAGCGTCTACCAGCCGCTCAAGCCGATCCTGTCGGCCTACGGGCTCACGCTGACCACCAACGGCGGCGGCGGGTCCGGCACGAAGATCATCGGGCACCAGAACCGGTGCGTCGACGTGCCGAACTCGAACGCGAAGGACGGCCAGCGGCTCCAGGTGTGGGACTGCAACGGCACCAACGCGCAGAACTGGACCTTCGCCGGTGACGGCACCGTGCGCGCGTTCGGCATGTGCATGGACGTGGCGTGGGGCTCGCGCGACAACGGCGCGGCGATCCAGCTCGCCACCTGCTCGGGCAACCCGGCGCAGCAGTTCGTGCTCAGCGGCGCTGGCGACCTGGTGAACCCGCAGGCCAACAAGTGCGTGGACATCACCGGCTCCTGGGGCTCCGGCTCGGCGCTCCAGCAGTGGGAGTGCACCGGCAAGTCGAACCAGAAGTGGCGCAAGGGCTAGAACCCGCGAGGGCTGACCCCCGGAGCGCGTGACGCGGCCCCGGTCTCCAGGCGGAGACCGGGGCCGTTGTCGTTCGCGGGGAGGACTAGAGGGTGTCACGCAACTCGTCTTGTGGTTGGTGGCCGAGCGCTTCTTGGTCAGCCGGTGAGGGCGAGGTTGTGGAGGTGGGCGATGCCGGAGGCGGTGTCGCGCAGGGTGGTCCAGTTCTTCATGCGGGCCATGACAGGTCGGCCGTCCAGCACGTCGGCGATGCCGCAGTCGCGGTAGACGGTGCGGTCGTTGCGGTTGCCCGGCCTCGGGTCGCCGGTGGTGATCACGAGGCGGGTGTCGGCGTCGATGGCGACCTGCGGGTTCGTGGAGCACCGGTAGTTCTTGGACCGTGCGGCCAGGCGGTGGTCGCGGGTGGGCGCCAGGGTGCTGTCCACGATCGCCACCTGGCCGATGCGGCGGCGCCGGACCGGGGCGAGTGCGAGCAGTGGGCCGCGGCGTGCGAGACGCCGAACAACGGCCCGAGTTGCCGCATGGTCAGGTTGGCGCGCCAGTAGGCGGCCACCAGCAGCACCCGGTCGGCCAGGCCCAACCGCCACTGCCGACCGGGACGCCCGTCGGCGATGGCGTCACCGCCGCGTTCGGCCACCACCCGCACCAGCTTGCGGAACTGCCCCGGCTGCAAGCCCGTGAACGGTGCGATCCACTCCGACCGGGACGCCGAGAGCACCGGCACCGCCACCTCATCCCACCCTGGCGGTCACCGAGTTGCGTGACAGCCCCTAGCCCTGGGCGGCCAGTTCGCGGGGCTCGCCCTGGCCGTCGAGGCGGCCGAGCAGCTCGCGCAGCGCGGTCGTGGGCAGACCGGCGCGCGCGCCCTCGGCGGCCAGGTCGCGGAGCATCGCCACGTCCTGCTCGCGGACCTTCCCGCCGTGGTGGAAGGCGTTGAACGCGGCGAGGTCCAGCGGGCGCACGGCGCGCTCCTGCGCGCGGTGGTAGGCGGCGGTGACCTTGGGGCCCATGACGCCCGCGGCCAGCTTGCCGAAGCGGCCGTTCGCGGGGAGGGAGAGGATCTCGCGCTGGGCGTCGCAGGCCAGCGCCCACAGGGCCTTGTCGGCGATCACCTCGTCCAGCGGGGGCCAGCCCTTGAGGCCCCAGGCGGCCCAGATGGCGAACAGGGCGCCGCTGAACGCGTCGGCCACCTGGGGGTTCAGGTAGCTGCAGCGGGAGACGGCGCTGTTGTTGTACAGGGACGCGAAGCGCTCGGCCTCGGTCGGGTTGTGGCGGGTGACGCTGAAGCCGGTGCCGCGCTTGGGGTGCGCGTAGCAGTAGTCGGCTCGGGCGAACGCCTCGGCGTCCCCGCCGGGGGGCGCGGTGAACGCGGGGTCGGCCTGGTGGGCGAGCGCGCCCTGCACGCCGAAGAGCAGTCGCTCCTCGTCGACGCCCAGCACGTCCAGGTAGTGCCTGCGCAGGCCGAGGCCGACGCCGCACATGATGACGACGGTGTCGTTCCCGCGGACCAGGTCGCCGAGCGAGGTGAGCGTGGCGACGCCCTGCTCGGTGCGGCTGGCGCGCCCGTCGAGGGTGATGACGACGAACGGGAAGTCGCGCCCGGCCAGCTCGGAGGCGTGCTCGACGACGTGGTAGCCCTGGTAGACCTTGGTCTCGTCCTCGTCGTAGTCGTAGAGCAGTTTCGGGGCGGCGT
>NZ_JBQGCX010001194.1:0-1935 GCF_052038725.1 Actinosynnema sp. | reverse complement strand
GGGACCCCTACGGACGGGGCGCCGGGCGGCACGGACGCGAACACCCTCCTGCCACGGAACGACCGTGGCCGACGAGACCACAGGAGGTGGGTACCCGACATGCGTCAGTACGAGCTCATGATCATCCTCGACTCGGACCTCGAGGAGCGCACCGTGGCCCCGAGCCTCGAGCGCTACCTCACGGTGATCCGCGAGGCCGGCGGCACGATCGACAACGTCGACGTGTGGGGCAAGCGCCGCATGGCCTACCCCATCAACAAGAAGAACGAGGGCATCTACGCCGTCGTCACGATGAAGACCGAGCCCGCCGCGGCCCTGGAGCTGGACCGTCAGCTCAACCTCAACGAGTCGATCGTCCGGACGAAGCTCATCCGTCCCGACGCCCGCTGAGGCCTGGGGAGTCGGCATGGCCGGAGAGACCATCATCACGATCGTCGGCAACCTGACCGGCGACCCCGAGCTGCGCTTCACCCCGTCCGGCTCCGCCGTGGCGAACTTCACCGTGGCGAGCACCCCCCGCACGTTCGACCGTCAGTCGAACGAGTGGAAGGACGGCGAGACGCTGTTCATGCGCTGCTCCATCTGGCGCGAGGCCGCGGAGAACGTCGCCGAGTCCCTCACCAAGGGCACGCGCGTCGTCGTCACCGGTCGCATGAAGTCGCGCACCTTCCAGACCAAGGAGGGTGAGAACCGCACCGTCATCGAGCTGGAGGCCGACGAGATCGGCCCCTCGCTGCGCTACGCGACGGCCAAGGTCAACCGCACCCAGCGCGGGGGCGGCGGCTTCGGCGGTGGCCAGGGCGGCGGCGGTGGCCAGGGCGGTCAGGGCGGCGGCCAGGGCGGTCAGGGCGGCGGCTGGGGCGCAGGCCCCGGCGGTGGCCAGGGCGGCCAGGGCGGCTGGTCCGGCGGTGGCCAGGGCGGTGGCCAGGGCGGTCAGGGCGGCGGCTACGCCGACCCCTGGGCGACCGGTCCCGCGGCCGGCGGCTACGCCGGCTCCGACGACGAGCCCCCGTTCTGAGCCCGACAGGCTGAGCCCCTCGGTGCCGCCGTCGCGCGGCACCCTCCTCCGGCCCCCGCGCCGGACACCAGAACCTGACGGCGCCCCCCGGGCGCCGGGTACCCGTTCCCGAGACACGAGGAGACACCGTGGCTGCCGCCAAGAAGCCGGTGCTGCGCAAGCCCAAGAAGAAGCTCAACCCGCTCAAGACCGCGGGGGTGGAGTACATCGACTACAAGGACACCGCCCTGCTGCGGAAGTTCATCTCCGACCGCGGCAAGATCCGTGCCCGCCGCGTCACGGGTGTGACGGTCCAGCAGCAGCGCCAGATCGCCCAGGCCATCAAGAACGCCCGCGAGATGGCCCTGCTGCCCTACTCGAGCTCCGGTCGCTGAGGAGGCCCCCCATGAAGCTCATCCTCACGCAGGAGGTCACCGGTCTCGGCGAGCCCGGTGACGTCGTCGACGTCAAGGACGGCTACGGCCGCAACTTCCTGCTCCCCCGCAGCCTGGCCACGCCGTGGACCAAGGGCGGGGAGGCGCAGGTCACCGCGATCCAGCGGGCCCGCAAGGCCCGCGAGATCGCGAGCATCGAGGAGGCGCAGACCGTGCGCGCCCGCCTGCAGGAGCGCCCCGTGCAGCTGCAGGCCAACGCCGGGGCCAGCGGCCGCCTCTTCGGCGCCGTGACCCCGGCCGACGTGGCCGCGGCGCTGCAGGCGGCGGGCGCGCCCGCCGTCGACCGCCGCAAGGGCGTCATCGCCCGGCCGATCAAGTCGCTCGGCTCGTACACCGTCCCGGTGCGCCTGCCCCCGGAGGTCACCGCGAGCATCGACGTCGAGGTCGTCGCGGGCGGTCCCCCCCCCCGCACGTCCCGGGGGGGCGGTGCCCCGGGGGGGGGCGCCCCCCCCGGCGGCGCGGGGCCCGGGGGGGGGGGCCCCC
>NZ_JBQGCX010001193.1:0-2199 GCF_052038725.1 Actinosynnema sp. | reverse complement strand
GCCGGCGCTCGGCGCGCTGGTCCTGGGGGGGCCTGGGGTCGCCGGTGATGTGCTCGTGGGCGGCCTCGCCGGTGCCGCGCGCGGCCCACACGCGGCCGGGGTACATGGCGCCGAGGGTGGCGATGGCCTGGGCGATGATCGCCGGGTGGTAGCGCTGGCCGGGGGCGTTGACGACGCCCATGGGGAGGTTCGTGGCCTGGAGCGCGGCGCCGAGCCAGGCCCAGGCGAGGGCGGACTGGCCCTGGCGGGCGCTCCACGGGGCGAAGTGGTCGGAGCACATGGCGGCGTCGAAGCCGACTTCCTCGGCCTTGCGCACGGCGTCCAGCAGTCCGGTCGGGTGGATCTGCTCGTGGGAGGCGTGAACGCCCAAAACGGTCATGGACAGGCGATACCCCGTCGCTCGGGCGGGTGAACCTGGGGATGATCACTTGGGGTGGGGGGTTGGGGTGGGTGGGGTGTGGGGTGGGGGCGCCGGGGCGTGGGCGATGATGATGAGCGACGCTGGGCACGCCAGGCTCTAGTCGCGGTACCGGCCGGGGAAACCGAGACTGCGACGAACCGGATCAAAATGACCCCTTGAGCGCTTGAAATCGCTGGTCAACAAGTGTTTTCCCCGCACACGCGGGGGTGGTCCAGCGCCCTCTAGCGAGCCCCGGTCGCCGGGGCGCTCATCGCCGCCGCCAGGAACGTGATCACCCACCGCCGCGCCCGCCCACCCCCGGACGGCCCGCACTCGGGATCGGTGTCACCGTTCGCCGCCCCGACCCGGTCCACCGCCGTCACCGCGAGCACGCTGCGCAGCCGGAACGCCAGTTCGTCGAGGGTCAGCCCCGGCAGCGCCCGGCCGAACGCCGCCAGGTAGCGCGCGCGCACCTCGTCCTCCGCGGGCCCGGTCCAGCCGCGCATCTCCTCGGCCGGATCGCAGACGATCGCCACGACCAGCCGCGACCTGCTCTCATCGCCCTCGGCCATCCCGTCGAACAGCGGGCCCGCGAACGCCTCCACGAGGTCGGCGGCGGTCGGCGGGTCGGGCAGCGCCAGCAGGCGGTCCAGGCCCGCGGACTGCGCGGCGGTGATCGGGTCGACGACGCGGCGCACCACCGCGGCGAGCAGGTCCGCCTTCGACCCGAAGTGGTACTTCACGGCGGCCAGGTTCGCCCCGGCCAGGTCGGTGATGGCGCGGACCGAGGCGCCCGCGAAGCCGCGTTCGGCGAACAGGCGCTCGGCCGCGTCGAGGAGCTGGGTGCGGGTGTCGGGGGCGTCCACGTGGTTATCATACGGTCGTTTGAGTCAAACGGTCGTTTGACCGACCGCGTGGAAGGGGATGACCGTGAAGCTCCTGGTCTACGGGGCGGGCGCGCTGGGCAGCCTGTTCGCCGCCAGGCTGCACGAGGCGGGGCACGAGGTGTCGCTGCTGGCCAGGGGCGCGCGGCTGGCCTCGGTGCGCGCGCACGGCGTGCGGCTGGCGCAGGAGGGCCGGGCCGAGGTCCGGTCGGTGCCGGTGCGGGTGGTCGACGAGCCGGGCGGCGGGTACGACCTGACCGTCGTGATCGTGCGCGCGCACCAGGTCGGGCCGGTGCTCGACTCGCTGGTGGACACCGGGGGCGACGTGGCGCTCCTGGCCAACTGGGCGGCCGGGCCGGGGCCGCTGGTGAAGGCGCTCGGGCCGGAGCGGGTGCTGCTCGGCTTCCCCGCGGCGGGCGGCCGGGTGGTCGACGACGTGCTGCGCCACCGCGCCGAGACGCCGCTGACCCGCCTGGTCACGATGCCGGTCGGCGAGCCGGACGGGCGGGTGACCCCGCGCCTGAAGGAGGTGGTGCGGGTGTTCCGCGGCGCGGGGCTGCCCGCGCGGGCCGAGCCAGGGGTGGACGCCTGGCTGACCACCCACGCCTCGTTCGTCGCGCCGCTCGGGCAGGCGGTGGACGCGGCGGGCGGCCCGGCGGAGCTGGCAGGCGACCGGGACGCGGTCCTCGCGCTGGCCCGCCGGATCAAGGCGAACCTGACCGCCGCGCCGACCCCGGTGGCGCCGCTCGGGTACCGCGCGCTGCGGGCGATGCCGGACGGGCTGGTCGCGGCCGGGCTGCGGCGGTTCCTGCGGGGGACGATCGCCGAGCTCGGACTGGCCCCCACCGCCGCGGCGACGGCCGAGAACGCGCTGCTGGTCGAGCAGCTGCGCGAGCGCGCGGGGTGAGGAGGCCG
>NZ_JBQGCX010001192.1:0-2948 GCF_052038725.1 Actinosynnema sp. | reverse complement strand
GGCGGGCAGGTGCTGGCCGAGGGCGACTGGGTGGTGTGCGCGCTGCCGGGGGCGAACCGGGACCCCGGACTGGTGGAGGACCCGGAGCGGCTGGACGTGCGGCGCGGGTCGCCGGGGCACGTGGCGTTCGGGCACGGGCTGCACCACTGCCTGGGCGCGCCGCTGGCGCGGATGGAGATGCGGATCGCGTTCCCGGCGCTGCTGCGGCGCTTCCCCGGACTGCGGGAGGTGGAGGGGTACGAACCCTCGTTCCGGTCGTACCACGTGGTGTACGGGTTGAGCGAGCTGCCCGTGCGGTGGTGACCCTGGTGGTTTCCGGGTGAGTGGCGGGGGGCGCGTCGGGGGGTGTCGCGCCTACCGCCGGTGGGTGTTCGGCGCGGCGGGCCGTCCGGTTCGGGTGGGCCCGCGCGCCGGTCCGGTGGTGCGGTCGAGCTGGAGGTGCGTGGTGGGCGAGCGGGTCGAGGCGGATCGGGACGTGTGCGTCGGGGCCGGGATGTGCGTGATGACGGCGGGCGCGGTGTTCGACCAGGACGACGACGGGATCGTGGTGGTGCTGCAGGGCGAGCCGGGTGGGGACGATGCGGCGCGGGCGCGGGACGCGGTGGCCTACTGCCCGTCGGGGGCACTGCGCCTGGTCACCGGCTGACCTGCCGACGTACGGTGCGCGGGTGCCCGCAAGATCCCCGCAGGACCGGTTCGTCCCGTCGAGTCCCCCCGCCGGGTCGTCGCCGGGAGGACCGGCGCGCGCGGACGGCGGGGCGGCGGGCGCGGTGCGCCCGAGGCGGGCCGACGCGCGGCGCAACCACGACCGGATCGCGCGGGCGGCCGTGGAGGCGTTCGGCCGCCGGGGGCCCGAGGGGCCGAGGTTGGAGGACGTGGCGGCGCTGGCCGGGGTCGGCGTGGCGACGGTGTACCGCCTGTTCGGCGACCGGGACGGGGTGCTGCGGGCGGCGTTCGAGCTGTTCTTCGCCGAGCGGGTGGCGCCGCTGGTGCTGGAGGCGAAGGCGGGTTCCGATCCCGGAGCCGGGCTGCGGCTGGTGGTCGCGGGGGCGGTGGAGGCGTTCGCGGACCACCGCTCGCTGGTGGTCGCGGCCAAGCACGCCGCCCTGATCGAGCCGGAGACCCTGGACCGGCTGCTCGGCGAGATGGCGGACCTGCTGCTGGAGGCGCAGCGGCTCGGCCAGGTGCGCGACGACGTGGTGGTGGGCGACCTCGGCGGGCTGCTGGTGATGGCGCTGGCGGTCTCCCAGCTGCCGGACCGCCTCCGGAACCTGGCCCTGCTGTGGGACGGCCTGCGCCCCGGCGGTTCGGTCCTGCCCGCGCCCGAGGGCTGCCGACACCCGAGCGCCGCCGACGGCGGGGCCCCACCGGTCTAGCGCGCCCGGACGCAGGCCACGTCCACCAGGCCCGCGGTCCTCGACGCGAGTCCAGCAGGCGGTGGTCGGGCACGCGGCCCCCTGCTCCGGGCGCAGGGGTCCCCGCCCCCTTGCGGCGCGGCGGGAACGGGACCGGTGGGCGCCCGGTGCCGGGGGTCGGCCGCACCCGCCACCGGGGGTCCGCCCGCGCGGCAGGCCCGGTCCGGGGCGAGTGCGCCCCAGCCGGGTGACGCAGGCCGTTCCCCCGGCGCTACCGCCGGGTATTCCTCAGCTCCCCCTCCCCGCTGCCGTCGCCCGACGTGGTCCCGCCGAACGCCGCCGGGTCCAGTGGCGCGTGCCGCGCCCGCCGCGACAGCGAGAGGAGAGGCCCCATGCTCGGCTGGAAGTCCCGGAGGGCCCAGCAGGGGACAGAGGGGCGCGAGCCCGGTCCCCGGACCGCCGCCGACACCGGTGAGGCCAACGCGCTGCGCGACGAGGTGGCCGCCCTCAAGCAGGAGCTGGAGTTCGTCAACGAGCGCTACGGCCTGATGATCAAGGCCTCGGACATCGGGCTGTGGGACATGTCGGTCGTCGCGGGCGACCCGGTCAACGCCAGCAACGAGTTCTGGTGGTCCGACCACCTGCGCAAGATGCTCGGGTTCACCGACGAGCGGGACTTCCCGAACGTGCTGGACAGCTGGGCCTCACGCCTGCACCCGGACGAGAAGGACTCCGTGCTGGGCGCGTTCGCCGCGCACCTGAACGACCGCACCGGCCGCATCCCCTACGACATCGAGTACCGCCTCAAGCGCAAGACCGGCGAGTACCGCTGGTACCGCGCCAGCGGCACGACCCGGCGGGACGAGGCGGGCGTCCCGCTGCGCGTCGCGGGCGCGCTGCTGGACATCGACACCCAGAAGACGCTGATGACCGCCGCGCTGGGCTTCGTGGACCGCCTCGGCGACAGCGCGACCGAGCTGTCCGAGGTGAGCAACCGCATGTCGGACACCACGCAGACGGCCGTGTCGGTCACCGAGACGGCGGTCTCGGCGATCGAGAAGCTCGGCGAGAGCAGCCTGGAGATCGGCAAGGTCGTGCAGTTCATCACCACGATCGCCGACCAGACGAACCTGCTGGCGCTGAACGCGACCATCGAGGCGGCCCGCGCGGGCGACTCGGGGCGCGGCTTCGCCGTGGTGGCCAACGAGGTCACGGAGCTGGCGAGCGAGACGTCGCGGGCGACCGACGACATCGGCCACAAGGTCGACGTCATCAAGGAGGACACCACGCGCGCGGTCTCCGCGATCCAGGAGATCAAGCAGATCGTGACGCTGATCGACTCGTTCCAGACGACGATCGCGTCGGTGGCCGACCACCAGCGCGAGGCCGCGCAGGACGGCCGGGCGCTGCGCGCGATCGGCGGCTGTCGGGAGGCGTCCGGCGCGGTCGGGGTGGGGGGGCGCGCCCGACGGCGCCGGCCGGTGGACCCCCCTCCCGGGGGGGCGCGGGTCCGCCGGCGTCCCCGACCGGACCGCTCGCCGGTCGGGGGCGCAGCGGTGGGCCCGGCCCTGTGCCGGGGGGGCGGGCCCCCCC
>NZ_JBQGCX010001191.1:0-5253 GCF_052038725.1 Actinosynnema sp. | reverse complement strand
GCGGTGCGCTCGGCGGCGCGCTGCGCCTCGGCCTGCGCCTGCTTGCGGGCGCGCCGGGACGCGGGCATGGGGGGCGGCGGCGGGGGCTCGTCGTCGACGATCGGGGGGACCACGCGGGTCTCCTCGGCCGGGTCGACGGCGGGGCCGCGCCGCACCGGCGGCGGGGGGGCCACCGGCGGGGCGACCGGCGGGGGCGGGGGGGCCACCGGGGGCTGGTAGGTGGTGCGCTCGTCCTGGTGACCGCGCTCGTCGTACCCGGCCCGCTCGTCGTAGCCCGCGCGCTCGTCCTGGTAGCCGCGCTCGTCCTGGTAGGGGGCGTGCTCCTCGACCGGCGGCTGCGGCTGGCGCCGGGGCGGTCGCGGCGGCAGCCCCGGCGGCGCGCGCGGCGGCGCGGGGGGCGGCGGGGGCGCCTCCGGGACGTCCTCCTCGCGGACCGGCGCCATGCGGGCGCTGTCCGTCGAGACGCGGTCGATTATCGCCTGCGGTCCCGTCGTCTCCGAGGCGTCTTCCTCCGCGCGGCGGCGCCTCCTGCGGGGCTTGGCGTCTTCTCCCGCCTTGCCGCCGTACTGGGCAAGCAGCTCCGCGACCGTGCGCGTGGTCTGCTCCGACTCGCTCTCTCGACTCATCAACTCCACCGTGCCCCGTGGCGGCCAGTCCGTCCAGTCTCACCCGACCGCTTGGTGGGCGCCGCGGAGGTGCCCTGCTCCGGACCACCAGTCTGGTCCAGTCGGCGCAGGATGACACCCTCCCTCAGCGCCCACGGGCAGATCTCCAGCTCACCGAGTGACAGGGCCCGCATGGCGGCCTCGGCCACCAGCGCGCCCGCCACGAGCTGGTGCGCGCGCGACGGGCTCACCCCCTCCAGCTCGGCGAGGTCGTGCGACGACATCCGCGAGATGAACGCGACGAGCTGCCGCAGGCCCGCGGCGGTCAGCACGCGGCGCGCGCGCGGACCGGCGGACGACGGCGCGGCCCCGGTGAGGCGCGCCAGCGTGCGGAACGTCTTCGACGTGGCGACGGCCCGGTCGGGCCGCCCTCCCGCCAGCAGCTCGCGCGCGACCGGGGCCAGCTGCCCGTCCAGCCACTCGGAGGTCTCGCGGATCTCGGTCCTGCCCGGCGGGTCCTTGCGGAACCGGGTGCGGGTCAGCCTGCCCGCGCCCAGCGGGACGGACAGGGCCGTCTCCGGCTCCTCGTCCATCCCCGCCGCCAGCTCCAGCGACCCGCCGCCGATGTCCAGGCACAGCAGCCTGCCCGCCGACCAGCCGTGCCAGCGGCGGACCGCCAGGAACGTGTGCCGCGCCTCGTCCTCCCCCGAGAGGACCTCCAGCTCGACGCCGGTCTCCTCGCGCACCCGCTCCAGCACGGCGGCGGAGTTGCCCGCCTCGCGCACGGCGGAGGTGGCGAACGCCATCAGCTCGGCGCAGCCGAGCCGCTCCGCGGAGGCCTTGGCCGCCGCGACCGCGCGGACCAGGTGGTCCGCGCCCGCACGGCTGAGGTCGCCCCGCCCGTCGAGCTGCTCCGCCAGCCGGAGCACCGACTTCTCGGAGCGGGCAGGCGTTGGGTGGGCACCACGATGCGCGTCCACCACCAACAGGTGGACCGTGTTGGAACCGACGTCAAGCACCCCGAGGCGCACGCGGAGCACCGTACCCGGTCGGGTGGATCAGGACTCGAACTTGTAGCCCAGACCTCGCACGGTAACCAGGTGACGGGGTGCGGCCGGGTCGGGCTCGACCTTGGACCTGAGCCGCTTGACGTGCACGTCCAGCGTCTTCGTATCACCGACGTAGTCCGCGCCCCACACCCGGTCGATGAGCTGACCGCGCGTGAGCACCCGGCCCACGTTGCGCAGGAGGTACTCCAGCAGGTCGAACTCCTTGAGGGGCAGCGCGACTTCTTCACCGTTGACAGTCACGACGTGCCGCTCGACGTCCATCCGGACCGGCCCCGCCTCCAGGACCTGCGGCAACAGCTCCTCGGACTCGCCGCCGCGGCGCAGCACGGCGCGGATCCGGGCGATCAGCTCGCGCGCGGAGTAGGGCTTGGTGACGTAGTCGTCGGCGCCGAGCTCCAGCCCGACCACCTTGTCGATCTCGCTGTCCCGCGCCGTGACCATGATCACCGGGACGGCCGAGCGCTGGCGCAGCTGCTTGCAGACGTCGGTGCCGCTCATGCCGGGGAGCATCAGGTCGAGCAGGACGATGTCGGCGCCGTTGCGGTCGAACTCCTCCAGCGCCTCGGGGCCGGTGGCGGCCAGCGCGGCGGTGAAGCCCTCCTTGCGGAGCAGGAAGGCGAGCGGATCGGCGAAGGACTCCTCGTCCTCCACGATGAGCACCCTGGTCACAGCTCTCCTCCGTGGTTGCCCGCGCCGGTGGTGGCGCGCGCGGCCGGTTCCCGGTCGGGAACGTCGTTCTGGGCCGTGCGGTCGGCCGGGATGCGCAGCGTGAAGGTCGAGCCGGTGCCGGGGCGGCTCCACAGCTTCACCTCGCCGCCGTGGTTGTTGGCCACGTGCTTGACGATGGCCAGCCCGAGGCCGGTGCCGCCGGTGGCGCGCGAGCGGGCCCGGTCGACCCGGTAGAAGCGCTCGAACACGCGGGTCTGCTGGTCCTCGGCGATGCCGATGCCCCGGTCGGTGACGGCGATCTCGACGCAGCCGTCGACGAGCCTGCGGCTGACCGAGACGGGGCTGCCGGGCGGGGAGTACGCGATGGCGTTCTCCAGCAGGTTGCTCAGCGCGGTCACCAGGAGGGTGCGGTCGCCCTCGACGGACAGGCCGCTCGCGTCGTCGGTGCCGACCTTGATGCCCGCGGACTCGGCGGACAGCCGGGTGCGGCTGAGCGCCTCGGAGACGACCACGTCCACGTCCACGTCGCTCAGCTCGGGCAGCCGCTCGGCGCCCTGCAGCCGGGAGAGCGCGATCAGCTCGGTGACCAGGGCGCCCAGCCGGGTGGCCTCCTGCATGATCTTCGCGCTGAACCGGCGGACCTCCTCCCGGTCGTCCGCGGCGTCGAGCACGGCCTCGGCGAGCAGCGCGAGCGCGCCCACCGGGGTCTTGAGCTCGTGGCTGACGTTCGCGACGAAGTCCCGGCGGGTGGCCTCCAGGCGGACCGACTCGGACTCGTCGGAGGCGTCCACCACGACGAACTCGTCGGTCAGGACCATGACCCTGGCGTGCACGGCCTCCGGCTGGCGCCCCCTGACCTCCAGGGGCGACAGGTCGACGGCGACGGGCTCACCGGTGGCGCGGGTGCGCTCGGCGGCGGTCCGCGCCCGGTCGTCGACGCGGTTGTTGCGCACCACGCCGAGGTCCTCGGCTCGCTGGTTGTGCAGCACCACGTCGCCGAAGCCGTTGAGCACGACGATGCCGTCGTGCGAGGAGCGGACGACCATCGCCATGAGGTCCGCCACGGTCAGCCCGGAGGGGCGGCGGTCCTTCCCGCGCGCCGAAGCACGTCCCAGGAAGAACGCCGCACCACCGATCAGCAGAACGCCGATCGCCAGGGCGAGGTAACCCGCTGCGCTCACCCACGCATCGTAAGCAGCCCTACAGGGGTTCGGCCTAGTGCGCGTGCGCGGTTCGTGATGCCCACGACACCTTTCGCGGGTCAAGTTCGCCCGTGCGATAGCCCCAGTTCACCCAGTCGTGTCCAAGTCAGCCATGTCCTGTTCGGACAGCCGCAACTGGCCGGCCGCCGTGTTCTCCTCCAGGTGACGCACGGACGACGTGCCGGGGATCAGCAGCACGTTCGGCGCGCGGTGCAGCAGCCAGGCGAGGGCGACCTGCCGGTCGGTCGCGCCGTGGCGCTCCGCGACCGAGGCGAGCGCCGCGTGCTGGAGCGGGGAGAAGCCGCCCAGGGGGAAGAACGGGACGTACGCGATGCCCTCGGCGGTGGTGTGGTCGAGCAGGGCG
Organism: Actinosynnema sp.; assembly: GCF_052038725.1. Taxonomy (NCBI): domain Bacteria; kingdom Bacillati; phylum Actinomycetota; class Actinomycetes; order Pseudonocardiales; family Pseudonocardiaceae; genus Actinosynnema; species Actinosynnema sp. Next base: position 1,343 of record NZ_JBQGCX010001191.1, on the reverse strand, counting down.
TCGTCCTCGCGCTGGGCGATGTTGTACATGTTCTGCACGCACGCGACGGGCGCGATCGAGCGCGCCTGGTCCAGCTGGGACCGGGTGGCGTTGCTGACCCCCAGCTCGCCGATGAGGCCCTGCTCGCGCAGCTCGGCCAGGACCGTGAACTCGCGCTCGACGTCGCGGTCCTCGGGGCCGTGCGGGCCGCCGACGCGCAGGTTCACCACGTCGATCCGGTCGACGCCGAGCGTGCGCAGGTTGCTGTGCACGGCCTCGCGCAGCTGGTCGGAGCCGTGGGCGGGCACCCAGTCCTTGGCCTCGTTGCGCACGTAGCCGACCTTGGTGACCAGCACCAGGTGCTCCGGGTACGGGTGCAGGGCCTCCTTGATGAGCTCGTTGACGACGTGCGGGCCGTAGAAGTCGCTGGTGTCGAGGTGGTCGATCCCCAGTTCGACGGCGCGGCGGAGCACGGCGACGGCGGCGGCGGGGTCGGCGGGCGGCCCGTAGACGCCGGGGCCCGCGAGCTGCATGGCCCCGTAGCCGACCCGGTTGAGCTTGAGCATGTCCATGGTCGGAGAGCCTGCCCCCCGACGGCAGCGGCTGTCATCCGGTGGCAGCTTCCTGCCATCCTCGGTGGGGTGAGCGGGATGACCGGCGGGATCGCCGTGGTGCACGGCGAGGCGGAGCTGTACGACCGGACGGCGCACCTGTTCGCGTCGGCGGGGACCCTGTCGTGCGCGGCGAACGAGCTGGTCACGTGGGTCGCGGCGCACCGGGGCGGGGTGATGTCGCGGCAGCGGCCGAGCACCGGCGTGCGCAAGCTGTTCCGGCTCGGCGCGCTGCTCGACCCGGCGTGGGCCGGGCACGTCGAGGCGGTGCTGTCGGCGGGCGCGCGGGTGCGGCTGTCCCGGCACGAGGTGAACGAGACGATCCTGCTGGACGACCGGGTGGCGATCCTGGCGGGCGACCGCTCGCGCGGGCCGCGCGGGTACACCGTGGTCACCGAGCCGCAGCTGCTGAGCGGGATCACCTCGCTGTTCGAGGCGGCGTGGGAGTCCGGGGACGAGCTGTCCGAGCACGCGGGGGCGATGGCGGAGCTGCGGGCGGTCGCGCCGGGGGTGGCGGACGCGCTGAACCGGGGGTGGACGGACGACGCGGCGGCGCGGGAGCTGGGGATGTCGGTGCGCACCTACCGGCGGCGGGTGGCGGAACTGATGGCGGCGCTGGGCGCGTCGTCGCGGTTCCAGGCCGGGGCGCGGGCCCGCGAGCTGGGGTTGCTGTGACCGGTGGCGGGTGGGGCCCTGGTGGGGCCCCGGACGTGGACCGGCCCCGGTTCAGCGCTGGTGTCAGCGCTGAACCGG
>NZ_JBQGCX010001190.1:0-2482 GCF_052038725.1 Actinosynnema sp. | reverse complement strand
GGTTTCCAGGGCAGTGAGCGGACCAGCTCCCCGAGCGCTGACCGGCCCGGTTCCCAGGGCGTTGACCAGGCAGGTCCCCTGAGCGTTGACCGGGCTGGCGCGGGGGAGCCCGGCAGGCGTGCCGCCGGGAGCGCCGCCCGTCCCGATCGCCGGAGCGCGGAGCGGCCCGGCGCGGGGAACCCCGGCCGGTCGGCAGGCCGCCCCTCTCCCCGCGGCGCGGAGCGGCCCGGCGCGTGGGGCGCCGAGCGGGTGGACGCGGACGAGCCGGTGGCCGACCGCGTCGTGGTGATCACCGGGGCCAGCTCCGGGCTCGGCGCTGCGGCGGCGCGGCGCTTCCACGCGCTCGGCGCGCGCGTGGTCCCCGTCGGCCGCTCGCCCGAGCGCACCGCCGCCCTCGCCGCCGAGCTGGGCGTCACCGGGCACGTGGTCGACTTCAGCAGCCTCGCCACCGTCCGCGCCCTCGCCGACGACCTGCTCGCGAAGCTGTCCCGGATCGACGTCCTCGCCGCCAACGCGGGCGGCATCCCCGACCGCACCGGGCCCACCGTCGACCGCGTCGACCCGGTGCTCCAGGTCAACGCGCTCGGGCCGTGGCTGCTCAACGCCCTGCTGCTGCCCGCGCTGTCGGGCGGCCGGATCGTCGCCACCTCCTCGCGGGCGCACCGGGGCGCCTCGCTCGCGGTGTCCGAGGTGGACGGGCTGCCGGTCGGCGCGCGCCCGCTCGGCGCGTACGCCGACTACGGCCGCGCCAAGCTGGTGTCCGGCATCCTGCTGCGCGAGCTGGGCCGCCGGAACCCCGGACTGCCCGTCGCCGACTTCCACCCCGGCGTCATGGCCACCGGCTTCGCCCGCCACCTCGGCGCGCCCGGCGCGCTGTTCACGCTCCTGGCCAGGCCGCTGCTCGTGCGCCCGGAGACCGCGGCCGACCAGCTCGTGCGCATCGCGGCCCGAGCCCGCGCCACCGGTTACCACGTCGGCGACCGCCCGGCCCCCGGCTCGCCGCAGCTCGACGACCCGGTGCTCGGCGCGCTGGTCTGGGACATGGCGGTGCGGGCCACCGGCCACCGCTGACGCCCGGCCCGGCGGCTGCCCGGCGGTCGCGCACGATCGCCGGGCCGTTTCCGCTCATCGCCTGGCCGGGTGTCACTGGAAGTGATGATCTTTCGCCTTCTCCGGCCGTCGTGGGCCGCACCCCGTCCTACGCTGCGCAACCGTGTTCCAGCCTCCCGACACCTCAGCGCCGCAGCCCCTCGCCCCCACCGGTGGCGGCGGGGCGAGAGCCCGGCGCTGGTCGTTCGAGACGCGGCAGGTCCACGCGGGCGCGGCGCCCGACCCGGCCACCGGGGCCCGCGCCACCCCGATCTACCAGACCACCTCGTTCACGTTCGCCGACTCCGCGCACGCCGCCGACGTCTGCGCCCTGCGCGACCTGGACTCGCACGCGTACAGCCGCATCGGCAACCCCACGACCGCCGTCGCCGAGGCGCGGCTGGCCGACCTGGAGGGCGGGGTCGCGGCCGTCGTCCTCGCCAGCGGCCAGGCCGCGATCACCCTGGCGCTGCTCAACCTCGCCCGCACCGGCGACCACGTCGTCGCCTCCGCCGCCCTCTACGGCGGCACGCGGGTGCTGCTCGCCCACACGTTCACCGAGCTGGGCATCGGCGTCGACTTCGTGGCCGACCCCGACGACCCGGCCGCGTGGCGGGCGGCCGTGCGGCCCAACACCAGGGCGTTCTTCGCCGAGGTCGTCGGCAACCCGCTCGGCAACGTGCTGGACCTGCGCGCGGTCGCGGACGTCGCGCACGCGGCGGGCGTGCCGCTGGTGGTGGACAACACCGTGCCGACGCCGTACCTGTGCAGGCCGCTGGAGCACGGGGCCGACGTGGTGGTGCACTCGACCACGAAGTTCCTGGCCGGGCACGGCAGCAGCGTCGGCGGCGCGGTCGTGGACGGCGGGCGGTTCGACTACGCCGCCGACCCCGACCGGTGGCCGCAGTTCACCGAGCCCGACCCCGGCTACCGGGGCGTGGTGTTCGCGGCGGACTTCGGCGAGCTGGCGTTCGCGCTGCGGCTGCGGGCCAGGCTGGCGCGCGACCTGGGGCCCGCCGCGTCGCCGTTCAACAGCTTCCTGCTGCTCCAGGGCATCGAGACGCTGTCGCTGCGGGTGGAGCGGCACGTGGCCAACGCGGGGGTCGTGGCGCGCTGGCTGGCCGGGCGGCCGGAGGTCGCGCGGGTGCACTACGCGGGGCTGCCCGACGACCCGTGGCACGCCGCCGGACGCCGCTACCTGCCGCTCGGGGTGGGCGCGGTGGTGGCGTTCGAGCTGGTGGGCGGGTTGGAGGCGGGGCGGCGGCTGGTGGACCGGGTGCGGTTGTTCAGCCACCTGGCGAACATCGGGGACGTGCGCAGCCTGATCATCCACCCGGCGTCGACCACGCATGCGCAGCTCGAACCCGCCGAGCAGGTCGCGGCGGGGGTGACG
>NZ_JBQGCX010001189.1:0-2702 GCF_052038725.1 Actinosynnema sp. | reverse complement strand
CCGCCCCCCGGGGGGGAGTGCCGCCGCACCGGGTGCGGCGGGCCTGCGCCCCCTGTGGGGCCGTCTGCCCCCGGGGGGGCCCGGCCCGGTGGTACCCGGGCCGGGACCGCGGGCGGGCGGTGAAGCGGAAGGGGCAGGATTCGAACCTGCGCGGGGCGTGGCCCCGACCGGGCGGACCCGGTCCTCGTTCGGCCTCTTCGAGTACCCTTCCCGGCCCGTCACACGATGTTCGTCGCCCTCGCCAGGCTCCACAGCGACCGCGGCGAGATCCCGCCGTCGAAGGCGAAGTACTCCGGCAGCACCACCGTCGGGCACCACTTCAGCTTGTACTCCACCTGGCTCTTCGCCGGGTACACCCGCTCGCCCCGCTCCGCCAGCAACCGGATGACCCGCGCCGCGAAGGGGCTCGCGGTCGGCAGCCGGTGGCTGTCGTCCAGGCCGGTGAACGGGGTGAAGCCGAAGTGCAGCCACGGCGCGCCCAGCGCCCTGAAGTGCTCGACGGCGTGCGCGTTGATCGCCTCCATGACCCCCGGCGGGCACTCGGGCAGCCGCCTGCTCAAATCGTGCAGCCACCCCGGCCGCGACCCGTGCACCGGGGCGTAGGAGATGTACCCGACCGGCCTGCCGCCGATCCGGCCCACGAACAGCTTGCGCCGCGCCTGCCACTCACCCCCGATCTCGCCGATCAGGAACGTCAGCTCCTTGGTGCGCCTGCCCTTCTGGCGCAACCACCGCGCGTCGATGTCCCTGATGGCCCCGGTGTGCCCGTCCGCGTCGACCTCCGCCACCTCCAACCCCTCCCGCAGGGCGCGGGAGATCTTGTTGCGCAACCGGACGAAGCGCTTGCCGCGCAAGGAGAACCCGCCCAGCTCCACCGCGTACGACGCGCCGACCTGGTTGACCGTCAGACCGAGCCCGGCCAGCAGCTCGGCGTCGGCCCGCTGCAACTGCACCCCGATCACCTTGCGCCCCTGGGCGTGCGCGTGCTCCAGGAACCTGCGCTGCAACCCCTCGCGCTCGCCCTCACCGGTGAAGGGGCCGCCGAACTGCAACCACCGCCGCCCCCTGGCCCGGTAGCACACGAACCCGTCCACGCCGGGCGCGGTGAAGTGCTCGTTCTCGGCGTTGAGGGCCAGGAACGCGCTCGGGTTGTCCGCGTACCGCTCCAGCGCGGGGAGCAGCTGCCGCCGACCGTCCCGCCGGACCGCGTCCGGTGCCTCCATGATCCGCCTCCGCCCTCGGGGAAACCACGGGGACGACCCTAGGAACCGCCCCTGACGCAGGCTCGACACCGCACCCCGGCGGGCGTCAGCGCCGTTTCAGGGACCCTCCGGATACTTCCGGGTCGACCACTTGACAGGCACAGCGCTGCGCGGCAGCTCCACCTGCCGGCGGAACCTACGAATGCGGGGTCATGGTGACAGCGCACGTCGAAGCCCGAACGGTCCCCTCACTGGGCAGTCTCGTGCGGGGCAAGGACGTCCACAGCGGACAGTGGGTGTACGCGCTCTCCGCGCGGGCCGTGCTGGACGACTCGTTCGCGAGCCTGACGCTCAAGCGGAAGCTGGAGTCCGGCAAGCTCCAGCTCGCCGACGCGCCCCCGGACGTCGTCGTCGGCCGGGTCGCGGTCGCGACCGGGGAGACCGTCGCCGACGCCCTGGCCGCCGCGGCCGAGGCCACCGCCGTCTGGCGCGCCGCCCCGCTCTCCGTGCGCCTGGACGACTGGATGGAGCTGCTGCGCGCCGCCATCCGGGACAACGAGGACGAGATCGTCCGGATGCTCACCCTGGAGGGCCACCCGCTGGAGCTGGCCCGCTGGGAGATCGGCGGGATGCACGAGCTGACCCGCCCCGAGAGCAGGGACTACCTGCGCGGCCAGCTGTGGCAGGAGTTCCTCGTCGACGGCCACCGCCGCAACATCGTGCGCCGCGCGGCCGACGGCGTGGTCTGCGTCAACCCGCCCGCCAACGCGCCGCTGGTCAGCGCGCTGCTGGGGCTCACCGCCATCGCGGGCGGCAACGCCGTGGTGGTGCGCGCGCCCCGCACGGCGCCCTTCGGCGTCAGCCACGTGCTGCGCAACGTCATCGCGCCCGTCCTGGACCAGCTCGGCGCCCCGCCCGGCACGCTCAACGTCGTGTGCGGCCACCCCGGCCCGATGCTCGACGCCTGGATCGACAGCCCGCTGGTCGACGACATCATGTACTTCGGCGACGTCCCCAGCGGCCTCAAGATCGAGCGCCGGTGCGTGGAGGCGGGCAAGAAGCCCATCCTCGAACTCGCGGGCAACGACGTCGTCCTGGTCTGGAAGGACGCCGACCTCGACGGCGCCGCCGACGCGCTCGCCGAGGGCTTCCACGGCTCCGGCCAGCTGTGCATGATCCCCAACCAGGCCCTGGTCCACCCCGACGTGGCCGACGACCTCATCGAGCGCCTGGTGCGCCGGGCGCGGGCGCTGCGGCCCGGCTACCCCGACGAGGAGGGCGTCCTGCTCTCCCCGGTGCTGCGCCACGACAAGTTCCACCGCACCCTCGCCGACGCCGTGGACAAGGGCGCCACGATCGTCACCGGCGGCCACGGCACCCAGATCGACGGCACGCGCGACGCCGCCGGGTTCGTCCTTGAGCCCACCGTGCTGCGCGTGGACGGCCTGCGCGGCGCCCGCGAGATCGAGGCGGTCAAGCACGAGACGTTCTTCCCGCTGC
>NZ_JBQGCX010001188.1:0-1584 GCF_052038725.1 Actinosynnema sp. | reverse complement strand
CCGACGGGCAGCGGCTGCCGGTGCTGGTGACCGCGAAGGCCAAGAACGGCTCGGACGGGCAGCAGCCGCTGGTCCGGCTGACCGTGTTCGACGCGCGGGAGCGGCGCTCGTACGAGCGGGAGCTGGTGCGGGCCAGGCAGGAGGCCGAGCGGGACCGGGAGCACCACCGCAGGCTCACCGAGGCGCTGCGCCGCACCCTGCTGCCGCCGACCCTGCCGTCGCTTCCGGGGCTGGAGGTGGCCTCGCACTACCGGGCGGCGAACTCCGACGAGGTCGGCGGCGACTTCTACGACGTGTACCCGCTGTGCGGCGGGGACCGGCTGGGGTTCTTCGTCGGCGACGTCAGCGGGCGCGGGCCCGCGGCGGCCGAGCTGACCTCGGTGGCCCGGTACGCGCTGCGCGGGGCCGCGATCACCGAGTCCGGGCCGTCGGCGGCGCTGGGGAAGCTGAACGAGGTGCTGCGCGGGCAGCGTGACGGGGTGCCGGAGTTCTGCACGGCCGTGGTCGGCGTGCTGCGGCCCACGGACGACGGGTTCGCGCTGGCGCTGGCCAGCGGTGGGCACCCGCCCGCGCTGGTGGTGCGCGCGGACGGCGCCGTGGAGGTGCTGCACACGCCCGGCGCGCAACTGGTGGGGCTGCTGGCCGCGCCGAGGTTCACCCGCCGCACCGCGCGGCTCGCGGCGGGCGACGTGCTCGTGCTGCACACCGACGGGCTCGGCGACGACCTGCTCGACGGGGTGCGGCCGGGGTCGGCGCGGGACGTGGTGGACGAGCTGGCCGAGCGGTTGGCGGGCGGCGGAGGCAAGGACGACGCCGCGGTGCTCGCGTTCGGGGTGGGACCGGCGTGAGCGACCTGAAGATCACCAGCACGACCACCGCGACCAGGCACGTGGTGACCGCGACCGGGGAGCTGGACCACCGCAGCGCGTCGCGGCTGCGGGAGGCGATCGCCGGGGTGCCGCTGGGGAGCGGGCACCACCTGGTGCTGGACCTGAGCTCGCTGGCGTTCTGCGACTCCAGCGGGCTGACCGTGTTCATCGGGGCGCACGAGCGGGCGGAGGCGGAGCAGGCGGCGTTCAGCCTGGTCGGGCCGCCGCCGCCGGTGCACAAGATGCTGCGGCTGACCGGGCTGGACACGGTGCTGACCGTGCTGAGCAAACCGGCGGGGCTGCTGCACCCGTGTGGCGGGCCGCGCGGCGGGGACCTGTCGCCGCGCGGCCGTCACGGGCGGATTTTTCCTCCCGGACCGGTGCGGATTGCAGAACTTCCCGGTCGGGTTGTCGTGTTGACGATTGGCTCACCCGAGCGGCGCAGCCCGCCGATCCACTTCCCCGGCCCGGCCGGGAATCATTCGGGCACAGGTGTGGAACCGCTCCCCGACAGGGCGACGGCAATTGCTGCGCGGGGTTCCCGAAGGCTGAAGTTATCGGCATGAGAACTCGCTTCCTCGCGGCTGTCGCCGCCGCCCTCGCGTCCCTGCTGCTGCTCTCGCCGCCCGCCCAGGCCGCCGCCGGTGACGCCACCTGCGCCCTCGGCACCGGCGTCACCACCTACACCCCGCCCATCACCGCCACCGCCACCCCG
>NZ_JBQGCX010001187.1:0-2356 GCF_052038725.1 Actinosynnema sp. | reverse complement strand
CCGGCCGCGCCGAGCGCGTCGAGCTCGGTCGCGAACTCCCGCGAGGCGGTGAGGAAGGCGGCGCGCGCGGTCGAGCTGTCCGAGCCCGCGCTCGCGCCGTTGAGCGCCACGTCGAACGCGTAGGCGGTCTGCCAGCCGTTGAAGTCGGCGGAGCGGAACTTCACCTGCTGGGCGATCCGGGTGGTGTCCTGGTCGGTGTCGACGACGGCCAGCGCCCGCTCCTGGTTCGACAGCGCGACCACCCCGAGGACGATCGTGGCCACCAGCAGGGCCATCAGGACGGCCATGACGGCGACCAGGCGGGTGCCGATCGTGAGTTTGCGCAGTGTCGCGAGCATGGCTGACCTCTGACGTCGTCTGGCTGCGGTGGCGGGCGTCGTGCACCAGAGGCAGACGGCACGGACCGGGCGGACCTGAGGACGTCCGCGCGGCCTTGGTGACGGGGCCTACAGCTCCCCGAGGTCCCGGCTGATCCAGCCCGGCGTGTCGAACCGGATCGGCAGCACGCCCACCAGCGCCTCCAGCTGGGCCTCGAACCGCTCCAGCTCCGCCTCGCCCAGCTGCTCGGCCCAGCGCGCCCGCAGCTCGTCGAACACCGCCTCGCCCTGCGTCAGCACCTCGAACCCGAGCGGCGTCACCCGCAGGCGCTTGCGGCGGGCGTCGCGCGGGTCGGCCTCCCCGGTCACCCAGCCGCGCTCCTGCAGGACGGCGATCGTGCGGGCGGCCGACTGCTTGGTCACCGACAGCCGCCTGCCCAGCTCCGACGCGCTCTCCGCGCCCGCCGCGATCGCCCGCATGGCGAAGTCGTGGACCGGGCGCACGTCCTCGTAGCCGCGCCGGGCCAGTTCGGCGATCGCGGCGTCGGTGAGCGTGCGGAAACCGCCCAGCAGGGCCAGGGCCAGGTCTGCGCCGGAGCGTGGCATGGCGGGAGCGTACGGCACCGGCCTGGACAAAAGACAGTCTGGGTGTCTATCGTTGCGCCGCACTCGACAACCTGACTGTCCATTTGGGGGTTCTGCGGTGCTCACTCACCACCACGCGCAGGTCAACGGCACCGAGCTGCACTACGTCTCGGCGGGCGACGGCGGGGCGCCGATCCTGCTGGTGCACGGGTTCCCGGAGACCTGGTGGGCGTTCCACCGCCTCATCCCGCTGCTCGCCGCCCGGCGCCGGGTGTTCGCGGTCGACCTGCGCGGGTTCGGCGACTCCGCCGTCGCGGGGCCCGACTTCGACGCGGCGGTCGCGGCGGAGGACCTGCACGCGCTGATCGGGCGCCTGGGCGTCGGGCCGGTGCACGTGCTCGGGCAGGACCTGGGCGGCGGGGCGGTGTTCCGGCTGGCGGCGCGGCACCCGGAGGACGTGCTCGGGGTGATCGCGGTCGAGACCGCGCTGGCCGGGTTCGGGTTCGAGCTGCTGACCGACGTGGCGCGCGGCGGGGCCTGGCACATCGGGGCGGTGGCGGCGGAGGGGGTGCCGGAGCTGCTGCTGCGCGGGAGGGAGCGGGAGTTCCTGCGGTACGCGTTCGACGCGATGTCGGCGGCGCCGGGGGCGGTGGGCGAGGCGGACCTGGCCGAGTTCGCGCGCACCTACGCCCGCCCCGGCGGCTGGTCGGGGGCGGCCGGGCTGTACCGGGCCGCGCTGCGGGAGGGGGAGGAGCTGCGGGCGCTGGCCGAGGAGCCGGGGGTGCGGGCGCCGGTGCTCGCGGTCGGGGCCGGGACCGGCGGGTTCACGGCGGACACCCTGGCGCGGGCCGCGGGGGACGTCGTGGACGTGCGGGTGGACGGGGTCGGGCACTGGGTGGCGCTGGAGGCGCCGGAGCGGCTGGCGCAGGTGGTGCTGGGGTTCACCGGCGGCGCGGAGGGCTGAGGCTTCGACGGCGCTCGTGGCGGGGCGCCGGTCGCACGGGGGCCGGTCGCCCAGGGGACCGGTCGCCACCCCGCCACGCGCCCGCCGCCCCGCTACGCGCCCGCCGTCACCACCGGGTCGACCGCCCTCGTCGGGTCGACCGGGTCCACCGCCGCCAGCAGCCGCAGCTTCTCGTGCGTCTCGCTCCCCGGCACCGCCGTGTACACCAGCAGCAGGTGCGACTGCACCGGGTCCACCAGGGTCTGGCACTCCAGGTCCAGCCTGCCCAGCGCGGGGTGCTCGAAGCGCTTGCCGTCGTCCGGCCTCAGGCCCACCTCGTGCGCCTCCCACAGCTCCCGGAACTCCGCGCTGCGCTCCAGCAGCAGCCCCACCAGCCGCGCCGCCTTCGAGTCCGGGCCGCGCAACGTCGCCAGCTCCCGCGAACCCGCCACGTACACCCGCGACAGGTAGTGGTGGTCCTCCGGCGCGTAGAGCTCGTGCATCGCCTCGA
>NZ_JBQGCX010001186.1:0-1621 GCF_052038725.1 Actinosynnema sp. | reverse complement strand
ACGTCCTGCTGCTGCTGGATCAGCGTGTTGATGTAGCTGACCTGGGAGGAGGCGCTGGCGTCGTTGGGGCCGACGAGCTTGAACTCGCCCTTGAGCTCCTCGACGCCCTCCTTGCCGCCCTCGCCCTCGATGTCGCTGTACGGGTTGTTGAGCTGCTTGGGCAGGAACGCCATCCGCACGCCCTCGCGCAGCGGCGCGTCCGGGTTCGCGCTGGCGGTCGGCCCGCCGTCCGCCGTCCCGGAGTCGTTGTCGCCCTTGGTGGTGCCGCCGCAGGCGGTGAGCCCGACCAGCAGCGCGGCCACCAGGGCGGCGGTGCGGACGCGGGCGGTGGGGGTTGGGGACATCGGTGTCGCCTTCTCTCGCCGTCGGGTCGTCACGGGGTCGTCACGGGGTCGTCGCCGGCGCGCTCGGTCTTCCGGTGGTGGGGCCTGCCCGTCGGCGGGTGGCGGCGCGCAGCAGGTTGGGCAGCAGCACCGAGACCACCAGGAGCGCGCCGGTCACGATGTTCAGCGCCTCGTTGGTCACGTCCGACAGGCGCAGCGCGCTCTGCAGCGTGCCCAGCAGCAGCACCCCGGCCAGCACGCCGGGCATCGCGCCCCTGCCGCCGAAGATGGACACCCCGCCCAGCAGCACGGCGGCGACCACGGCCAGCTCCAGCCCGGCCCCGTTGTCGGCGCGGGCGCTGGAGTAGCGCAGCGTCCACAGCACCCCGGCGAGCCCGGCGACCGCGCCGGAGGTGACGTAGAGCCAGAACTTGAGCCGGTCCACCCGAATGCCGGAGAACCGGGCCGCCTCCTGGCCCGCGCCCGCCGCGTGCACCGCGCGCCCGACCGGGGTGGCGTGCAGCACGACGGTGAACGCGACCGCCAGCAGCACCAGCGGGAGCAGCACGTTCGGCACGCCCCCGGAGCTCCCGGTGACCCAGCCGGTGAACGAGGCCGGGTAGTCGGCGACCGCCGAGTCGCCCAGCACCACGAACGCCAGGCCCCGGAACAGGGCCATGGTGCCGATGGTGACCGCGAGCGAGGGCAGCTTGAACACCGTCACGAACAGCCCGTTCACCGCGCCCAGCAGCGCGCCGAGCAGCACGCACAGCGGCATGATCGTCTCGATGGGCAGGCCCGCGTCCCACAGCGCGCCCAGCACCGCCGAGGTCAGGCCGAGCGTGCTGGCCACCGACAGGTCGATCTCGCCGGTGATCACGACGAACGTCATCGGCAGCGCCAGCAGCGCGATCGGCAGCAGGTCCAGCACCAGGTAGCCCGCGTTGCGGGTGGTGCCGAAGCCGTCGACCAGCGCCGAGGACAGCGCCACGGCCAGCAGCGCCACCACGATGATCGCCGCGTCCCAGCCGAGCAGTCGCCTAGCGGGCACGGGAACCTCCCCTCCGCAGCGCCCTGGCCGCGCGCAGCGCCACCAGGCGGTCGAGGCCGATCGCCACGAGGATCAGCGCGCCGACGATGGTCTGCTGCCAGAACTGGTCGATCTCCAGCACCGGCAGGGCGCTGCCGATCGTGGTGAGCAGCAGCGCGCCCAGCGCCGCGCCCCACGCGGCGCCGCTGCCGCCGAAGACCGCGACGCCGCCGACGACGGCCGCCGCGACCACGGTCAGCTCGAACCC
>NZ_JBQGCX010001185.1:0-5708 GCF_052038725.1 Actinosynnema sp. | reverse complement strand
TCCGGCGACGCTGGCAGCGTCGCCGCGGAACAGGTCGTCTTCCGAGGCGCCGGGATCGGTGGCGTTGGGATCGATCCCGTCCTGGCTGTCCTGTTGGTGGGCTGCCGAGCTGTCGTCTGCGTTGTTCGGGACGGCCTGGAGAGCGCCTGCGTGGTCGTGGGGTGCTTGCGGTGCGGGGTTTCTGCTGGCGAGCGTTTGTCCGGGACCTTGTTGTTGCGGGGAAGCGTAGTTCGGGCGTCGCTGTCCTTGGCCCGCCTGTTCCTGACCGTGGTGGGCTTGGGATTGGGGCGGTTGTCCCTGGGCAGGTTGGGCTTGGGGTGCCGGGGTTTGCGGGTTGGGCTCCATCGCCGAGCCGCTCGTGGGGACGCCTGTGGCACCACCGGCGGTGGAGCCATCGCTTGTGGCACCGTTGGTGACGGCGCCGTTGTCCGGGCCCCCTGGGTTTGGCGCGTTGGTGTTCGTTGCACCAGAACCGGGTGAGTCCGAGCCTGCTGGGTCTGGAGCGATCGCGCCGGAGCCTGCCGTGCCGCTGCCGGGTTGGAGTGGGTCCGGAACGGCCGGGGTCGGTTCGCGGCGTGCCGGTTGGCGGCGTGCCGGGTGGGTGGCCGCTGGCTCGTCGCAGGACGGGGGTTCGGCGGTGGTCTGGTTCCGGGGTGGTTGCTGCTCCGCGGTGCAAGCGCGCGTCTGCGGTGGCGCGGAGTGCGGTTCCGCGGTGCTGGCCGCTCCGCTGGACAGCACCGCGATCACGGTGAGCGCTGTGCACGCGGCAGTGCGGAAGGGGAACCGGGCCATGTCCCCGATGCTGTGCGCGGTGCGTTGATCGCGCGCGGTGAACTGCGTCGGCTCACACCGCCGTGCGGCACAAACCACCGCACGAGGGCCTGGATCGGGACGGTGTGGGGCTGGGACAGCAGGGCTGGGGCAGCGGGGCCTGCGGGACGGGGCGGGCTTCGAGGATCCGGAACTGTCAGGGGTCGGTGCGATGCTCCGCGGGTGGACACCGGGGAACTCGTGCACCTGCGGCGGGCGCGTGATCTTGTCGATCGGGAGTACGCGCGGCCTCTGGACGTCGCGGAGCTGGCTCAGGTGGCGTTCATGTCGGTCGCGCACTTCTCCCGGCGGTTCAAGGTCGCGTACGGGGAGACGCCGTACCGGTACCTGATGACGCGTCGGGTCGAGCGGGCGAAGGCGTTGTTGCGGCGCGGGGACCTCGGGGTGACCGAGGTGTGCATGGCGGTCGGGTGCACGTCGTTGGGGTCGTTCAGCGCGCGCTTCACCGAGCTGGTCGGGGAGACGCCCAGCGCCTACCGGGCGCGTGAGCACTCGGCGGTTCAGGCGGTGCCCGGTTGTTACGCCATGCGGGTGATGCGTCCGAGCAGATTTCGAGAAGCAGGCGACGTGGGTGCGCCGATAGGTTCACCGGTGTGAACATTCGGGTTTCCCACACCTTCCTGCAGGTCGACGATCACGATGCCGCGCTGGGCTTCTACCGCGACACCCTCGGGCTGGAGGTGCGCTCGGACGTGTCGTTCAACGAGTTCCGCTGGCTGTCGCTCGGCTCGGCGGAGCAGCCCGGTCTGGAGATCGTGCTGGAGAGCGCGGACATGGGGCGGTCGCCCGAGGACGCGAAGGCGATCAACGAGCTGCGGGCCAAGGGCTCGCTGAGCGGTCTGATCTTCTGGGTGGAGGACTGCGACGCCCTGTTCGAGAAGGTCCGCGCGTCGGGCGCCGAGGTCGTGCAGGAGCCGACCGACCAGGACTACGGGGTGCGCGACTGCGCGTTCCGCGACCCGGCGGGCAACCAGATCCGGTTCTCCGGGAAGTCCGCTTCCTGATCCGGACGGGTGGTGCGCGCCACGTCCTCGACCGGTGAAGGGGAGCGGTCGAGGGCGTGGCGCGGCTCTCGCGTGCGTCCGGGTGGGTTGGGGTGCGTGCTGCCGGGGCTGGCCCCGTGCCAGGATCGGGGGCGTGGAAGCAAGTGACCGCGACCGCGATCCCGACGGCCGGGCGCGCAACGCCCGTCCCCGTGACGGCCTCGGACGTCCGCTGCCCTACGGGGCGGTCGGGGTCGAGCGGCAGCCCGAGGGAGTCGTGAGAGCACCGGACGAGTCGCTGCGGGAAGCGCAGCGGCTGCTGGACGAGGGCAAGCCGTTCCACGCCCACGAGGTGCTGGAGGACGCCTGGAAGTCGGCTCCCGAGGCCGAGCGGGAGCTGTGGCGCGGGCTGGCGCAGCTGGCGGTGGGGTTGACGCACGCGTTGCGCGGCAACGGTAGGGGCGCGCGGTCGCTGGTGGAGCGCGGGGCGCGCAGCATCGAGCCGTACCGCGACGCTCCCCCGCACGGGGTGGACGTCGCCGGGCTGGTGGACTGGGCGGAGCGCGGGGCCTACCTGGGCGCCGGTCCCGACACCCCGGAGACCGGTGGTCGAGAGGGTGCGGTTCTGGCTGCCCCCGAGCGGACCGGTGCGGAAACAGGGGTGGACCGGGCTGTCATCGGCGGCGCGGGTGTGCTGAGGTTGCGCGGATGACCGTGCGCATTCGACCTTACGAACCCCGCGACTGGGACGCCCTCGGCGACATCTGCGTGCGCACCTCCGACGTGGGGCGCGACGGCACGCACCTCTACCCGGACCCGGACCTGGTGTCCTCGGTCTACGCGTGGCCGTACGCGGCGCTGGAGCCCGAGCTGGTGTTCGTCGCCGACAACGGCGAGCGGGCCGTGGGCTACGTGCTCGGCACCTCGGACACCGCGCTGTTCGCCAAGCGCTTCCGGAACGAGTGGCTGCCCGAGGTGGCGGCCCGGTTCCCCGCGCCGTCCGGTCCGCCGATCAGCCAAGCGGACGCGGTGGCCGACCTGCTGCACGCGCCGGAGCGCATGGTGCCGCTGGACCTGGACGACTACCCCGCGCACCTGCACATCGACCTGCTCCCGGACCACCAGCGCGGCGGGCACGGGCGGGCGCTGATGACGCGGTTCCTGGACGCGCTGCGGGACCGCGGCGTGACGGGCGTGCACCTCGGGGTGTCGACCGCGAACGCCTCGGCGCTCGCGTTCTACGAGCGGTTGGGGTTCCACGAGCTGACGTCGGCGGGCGTGGGCGGGCTGTCGGTGTTCCTGGGGAAGCGAATTGCTCCGAACGCCCGCTTGGCCGCGGGGGCGGCCGGGTAACAGGAGGTCACCTACTCACTGGGAGGCCACCGTGCTCGCCACCATCGCCGCGGTCATCTTCGGTCTGGCCCTGCTGCTGGACCTGGCGAACGCCTCGCTCGGCAGCGTGATCGAACCCGGAACCCTGACGCTCGCGGGCCTGCTGTTCCTCGCGCTGCACATGGCCGGGGTGGGCTCGGCGCTGCGCGCGCCCAGCTTCCGCCGCCGTCGCTGATCCACGCCGGTTCGACGGGTCCGGCCCGCTGACGTCGAGCGGGCCGCCCGATCACGTCGTCGGCGGGTCAGGCCCGGATGCTTCGGCCGGGGAGCTGATCGGCGTCGTTGGTGGGCGCGACCGCCCGCAGGCGCCGAGCGCCGCCGGCCAGCGTCATTGCCCGAAACCACTGGCCGGCTCCGATCGGCGCGTGGACCGCCGTCGAGCACCCGCCGGCCCACCGGGGACGCCATCGCTCTGCGCCTCCGCTCCGTCGATCACCTGACCGGCGTCGTCTGGTCGTGATCCGCCGCGGCGCCGACGTGGCGCCCGGCGGAGGTTCCCGCCCCGCAGACCGCCGTTCCGGGGAGAAGAACGGCGGTCTGCTCAGGGAGAGCGCGGCGTGACGGGCTGGAGGGAGCCCGTCGGACCGCTCCGCGTGCGGTGATGAGGGGGCAGACCGCGCGGAGCCGGTCGCACCGCCCGCGCTCGGGGCGGTGGGCGCCGGAACCGGTGGGCGTCGAGGTCTCCCGCTCGGGGCAGCAAGCGGGGCCCTTCGCACGCTCCGGTCCCGACCTAGTCGGGACGTGTTCGCAGGCGGACGAGGTACGGCGTCGCGTCCGGAGCCGGACGCGCGCCCGTGGCCCGCGTCGTGCGCCGACCGCTCCACGCCGATCGACCAGGTTCCCGTGCTGGGACTTGGTGACGCCGGCGCGCCGGAGCCGTCCAGGGCGTGGTCACGGCGCGCGCTCGGCGTCGTTGACCACGCAGACCACCGCGTCGGGGGTCGCGTAGAAGTCCAACCGGTAAGGACCGCACTCCTGCCTCACCGCCTGCCGGTCCTCCACCGGTTGGCGCTGTGGCGGAACGGGTTCTTCCGGTGGGGTCATCGGCTTATCGTGCGCCGACGGGGTCCGTTGACGCACCACCTTCTCCGCCGATATGCGGAAAACGCATACGGGTCAGCCGAGCCACCGCGCGAGTTCGCGCACGTCCCGCTCCCCCACCCACGGGCCGAGCCTGCCCAGCTCGACCAGCACCAGCCCCGAACCGCTGTCCCTCGCCGCGTCCAACGCCTCGTAACCGCAGGCCACGGCTTGATCGCGGTTTCCGGCGGCGGCGTGCGCGGCAGCGAGGCGGGCGGTGTGGAGGCCCCGTTCGGCGGCGCGGGCGTGGCCCCACCGGCGGCGGCGCAGCGCCTCGTAGCCCGCGATCGCCCGGTGTGGTTGCCCGAGTTCGAGCCAACAAGCCGCCCGTTCGAGCTCGACGTGCTGCTCCGAAAGGCGGTACCCTATGCGGTATTCGCCGTTGTCCGGCTCAGGGTCTCGGGCAACCGCTACGAGGAGTTCGCGCGCGTGGTCCAACCGGGCCATGCACGTCTCGTCACCCGCCATCGCCAGTCCGCGAGCCTGCTGCCGCAGGACCAGTGCGAGGGTGCGCGGGCCGATGCCGCGCTCGCGCAGGGCGGCACGGGTCAGCGTGAGGACGCGCTCGCCGTCGGGTTCGGCGAGCTGGGCCAGTCGCACGTAGGAGTAGGCGACGACGTCGGGGTCGTCGGCGGCCTGCCCCTGCTCAAGGGCGCGGGTGGTCCACTCGACGGCGCCGCTGCGATCGCCGACCTCCTCGTACAGCAGGCCGGAGAACTCGGCGTAGGTCGCGGCGACGGCGAGCAGCCTGCGGCGGTGGTCGCCGTCGGCGGCGCGGCGCAGGGCGTCGGCGAAGTCGAACAGCGAGCGGGCGGCGGGGACCAGGGCGCGCCAGCCCTGGCGGTGGTGCGCGTCGTCGAGGATGCGGCGCAGCACCAGCAACTGCCGCACGGGCCCACCGCGCCGGGCGGTGGCCGCGCGCAGCGCGGTGAGGGCTGCCGGGTCGACGGGTCGGTCGGAGCGGGGCGAGACGGACGGGCGGGAGGCCCGGTCGGCCAGGCCGAGCAGGTGGGCCGGGATGCCGAGCAGCCGCTGCATGGTGCGCAGCACGCGCAGGTCGTAGGCGATGCCGCTGCCTGATTCCAGGCGGGAGATCGCGGACTGCGAGTAGCCGGCCAGCGCGCCGAGCTCGTCCTGGCGCAACCCGTGGGCGCGGCGCGCGATGGCGACGAGCACACCGGGCGCGTCCGACGCGACGGCGGCGTGCACCTCGCGGCTCTCCCACAGCTCAGGCGGCAACGCGGGCAACGGCGTGCCGCGCGACTCGCCGAGTACGTCAAGGCGGGTGACCTCGGGACGGATGGCGCTGTCTGGACGAGTGGTCTCAGAACGGGCGGCGCTGTCTGGCCGGGCGGTCTCCGGGCGGGCAGTGGCTGGCCGGGCTGAGTCCTGGCGGCCGGAGCCTTGGCGAGCGCTGTCATG
>NZ_JBQGCX010001184.1:0-1823 GCF_052038725.1 Actinosynnema sp. | reverse complement strand
GCGCTGGACCTGGCCCGCGCCGCCGTCGACGACGTCCACGCCGAGCTGCGGCCGACCACGGCCGAGCGCGGCACGCCGACCGCGCGCCGGGTGGGCTTCGCCCGGGCCGTGCGCGCCGAGCTGTCGGTGCGACGCCGGCGGCTGCAGGTCATGCACTACAACGACCTGCTCACCCAGCTCGCGGACGCCCTGGAGGACCCGGGGTCGCCGGCCCGCGAGCGGATGCGGCAGCGGTGGAGCGTCGTGCTCGTCGACGAGTTCCAGGACACCGACCCGGTGCAGTGGCAGGTGCTCGACCGCGCCTTCACCGGCCACGCGCGGGCCATGGTGCTCATCGGCGACCCCAAGCAGGCGATCTACGCCTTCCGCGGCGGCGACGTCGTCACCTACCTGGAGGCGGCGGCGAGCGCTACCGACCGGCGCACCCTGCCGCGCAACTTCCGCTCCGACCCCGGCGTCGTGGACGCCCTGTCGGTGCTGCTCGGCGGCGCCGAGCTCGGTCACCCCGAGATCGCGGTGCGGTCCGTCAGCGCCGCCCGCACGGGGTCGCGGCTGCAGGACGCGCCCGCCGGGGCGCCCGTGCGCCTGCGCCAGGTCCTCCTCGGGGAGCACCTGGGCGACGACGACCGCATCGGGCCGACCCGGGCGCACGTCGCGCGCGACCTCGCGCTGGACGTCGCGCGGCTGCTGGCCTCGCCCGCCACGTTCGACGGGCGACCGGTGGAGGCGCACGACGTCGCGGTGCTGGCGCACCGGGGCAAGGACCTGCTCGCCGCCCAGCGCGCGCTGCGCGAGGTCGGCATCCACGCGGTCAGCGCGGGCGGCTCCAGCGTCCTCGACAGCGGCGCGGCCCACGACTGGCTCGCGCTGCTGGAGGCGATGGCGGCGCCGCACCGGGCGCTGCTGACCCGCGGCGCCGCGCTCACCGACCTCATCGGGCTCACCGTCCCCGACCTCGACGCGGGCGGGGAGGAGCTCGACGACCGGCTCGCCCAGGTGGCCCGCGACCTGGCCGGCGTCTACGCCCGTCAGGGGGTCGCCGCCGTGCTCGAGCGGCTGGTGGCCGACGGCCTGCCCGCGCGGGTCCTGGGCCAGGTCGGCGGCGAGCGGACCCTGACCGACGTCCGTCACGTGGCCGAGCTGCTGCACGACGCGGGGCGCGAGGGACAGCTCGGGCTGGTCGCGCTGCTGGAGTGGCTGCGCGCGCAGATGTCGGAGGACGGGCCGGCCTCGACCGGGGTCCGGACGCGCCGGCTGGACAGCGACGCCGCCGCCGTCCAGCTCCTGACGATCCACGGCAGCAAGGGGCTGCAGTTCCCCGTCGTCTACGCCCCGACGCTGGGCGACCGGCACGTGCCCGACGTGCCGCGCATCCCGCTGTGCCACGACGACCCGCCGGAGCGGACCCGCTACCTCGACGTCGGCGGCAGGGGCGGGGCCAACCCCGGGTGGGCCGACTCGGTGCGCCGGCACAAGGAGGAGGACGCCGGGGAGTCGCTGCGCCTGCTCTACGTCGCGCTGACCCGCGCGCAGTCCCAGGTCGTGACGTGGTGGTCGCCGACCAGCCGCAACGGTGCGCCGTCCCCGCTGCACCGCGTGCTCTTCGGCCGCGACCCCGGCGCCGGCGCGGTGCCGCCGTCGGCCCGCGTGCCCCAGGACGACCAGCAGGCGCGCGCCCGGCTGTCCGCCTGGGCCGACCTGGGCGCCTTCGCCCTGGAGCGCGCCGACCACGCCCCGCCGCAGGAGGTGCCGGTCCGGGAGGCGACGTCCGAGCTGTCCGTGGGGCGGTGGACCCGCCGGGTGGACCACGGCTGGCGCCGCAC
>NZ_JBQGCX010001183.1:0-1783 GCF_052038725.1 Actinosynnema sp. | reverse complement strand
ACTTGCAATGCGTGGATTACTTACATAGATTAAATCCACGCAATCCACGCAATCCACGCAATGTCTGGATTGCTTGCAATCCACGCAATGTAAGCAATGCGTGGAATCCTTACATCGGAGGCCTACATGATGAAGATCAATCGCGAGACCCTGAGCCGAGTCATCACCGTCATCAATGGGAAGGGCGGGGTCCTGAAGACGACCCTGGTCGCCAACACGGCAGGGTTGCTTGCGGCATCCGGGTTCCGGGTGCTGGTGGTGGACCTCGACCCGCAGGGGAACCTCGCAGAAGACTTCGGCTACACCGACAAGCCTGAGAACGACAACGGGTCATCGCTCGCCGCGGCGCTGATGTTCAATCACCAGCCGCAGCTGTACCACAACGTCCGTCCCAACCTCGATGTGCTCATGGGGGGCGAATCGCTGGACAGCGCGAGCGCTGGCCTTGCAGCCATGCAGGGGAAGGACCCCATGCGGGCCAAGCTCGCCCTTGCGCAGACCCTCGAGCCGCTTGCCCCCGAGTACGACATGGTCCTGATCGACTGCCCTCCCGGCGATGAAATGCTCCAGACGAACGCGGTCGCGGCCGCACGGTGGGCTTTGGTCCCGGTCAAGAGCGATAAGGCCAGCAGGAAGGGCCTCAGTGCCGTCGCGAAGCGCCTGGATGCGGTGATCGACGTGAACCCTGACCTCGACCTTCTCGGCGTCGTCCTCGTCGACGTCGGCCGTGGCGCGACCCGGATCGAGCGGGAAGCGCGGCAGCAGATCAGCGACCTGTTCGGCGGCTACGCCGATATCACCCTGACGGCCACCATCCGCCACTCGGAGGCGACCGCGCAGGCTGCGCGGGAGCGGGGACTTCTCGTGCCCGAGCTGGACGAGTTCGTGCAGAACGGCCCGAAGTGGTTCGAGATTCGCCGTGGCCAGGCGGAGGCGGCGACCCTCGCCCCACGCACTGCGACGAATGTCGCTGACGACCTCCAGGCGATCACGGAAGAGATCGTGTCCCGCATCACCCTGTCCGAAAACGCAGCTGTATCGGAGCAAGCATGACCGACGCACCCCGCCGAACGATCTCCGGCCTTTCTCCCCGCGCGACGGCGCAGACCGGGGGAGTGGAGCGCCTGTTGAAGAAGAACCGACCCCAGGCCACCGACGCCCCCGAGATCGTCAATCCGGTCGCCCCTGCACCGACCCCCGAGCCGACTCCGGCGACGGCGCCGGCGGCGAGCCCGCGCGAGAAGACACGCCCCGCGCCGGCCGTCCAGGCGCCCACCGAGGAGCCGAAGGTGTCGATGAGTGTGCGTGTTCACACGTCCGTCCGCGCCCGATCCCGTGCGGCCTACCGTGCGACGGGAGCGCTGGAGGCCGACGAAAGCTACTCCGACATGATCGAGAAGGCGATCGAGGCAGAAGTGCGCCGCCGTGAGCTCGCGTACAACGACGGGAAGCCGTTCGAGGCGAACACCGCGAGCCTGCCCGCTGGCCGCCCATTCGGCGGGTGAGAGCGCGCGCGACGCGCTCAGGGCGCCGCTACGCGGCCCAGTTTGATTCAGGGTTTCCCGCTCTGTCTGGCACTCGATCATGCCGTGGCTACGCCGCTACGTCACGCCGGGAGGCTCCTTATCCTCCCTCGCTGCGCTCAGTCCGGTACCGCCGCCCGGCGCACTCCGCGACTGCGCTCACGGCCATATCTCTCATTGCCAGCCAGGCAGAAAAAATTGCTGAGGGAAGGGAAAGGCGATGACCGATGTGAAGGTGACCGTGTACAGCACGGGCCCGA
>NZ_JBQGCX010001182.1:0-2460 GCF_052038725.1 Actinosynnema sp. | reverse complement strand
GGTGGGCGCGGTCCCGGTCCTGGCGGTGGGCACGGCGCGCTCGGCGGTGGTGTCCACGTCCGCTCCCGGCGTCTCGGCGGTCCTGGGGGCGGGCGCGGTCCCGAGCGGGGCCCCCGCGCTCCTCGGGACCGGGGCGGTCCTCGGGGCCGGGGCGGTCGCGCTCGCGGCGGTCGCGGTGTCGCCCTGGTCGGAGGTCGGCTTGCCTGCTGCGCTCGTGGTCATGAGTTCACCTGGATTGCCGTTCGGTAGCTGTTGCGATCCACGGAGACGGACACGGAGACGGTCGTGAACAGGCCGGCCGGGAGGGTGAGCCGGAGCGGCACGGTGGCGCCGACGGACAGCGGGAGGCCGATGGGCGTCCCGGAGACGGCGGTGTACGAGGTGCCGGGGCAGGTGGCGGTCGCGGTGTTCCACGCGGTGCTGCACACGTCGAGCGCGGCGCCCGCGAGCGGGAGGCCGCCCGAGGTGATGGTGAAGGTCGCCCGGACCATGTCGATGGTGCCGTTGTTGCGCACGGACGGGTAGGCGTAGGTGCGGGAGAGGCTGGTGTAGCTGACGCCGTAGGGCTGCCCGACGTAGGTGGTCCCCGTGGCGCCCACCATGATGGCGGACGCGGTGATCGTGGTGCTGGTCCCCGTCGGCGGGGCGGGCAGGGTCTGGCTCGCGGTCGCGGTGATCGCGGCCTCCGCAGTCCCGGTCCCGAGGAACCCGGTGTGGACGGCCGCGCCGAGCACCGCGCAGCGGGCGAGCGTCCTCATCCGGGCTCCTCGATCGCAAGGGGACTGCCGACCGGACCGGGTCAGGCGTTGCTGGTGGTGGCGGTGCGCTGGGTCTGGCCGAAGGTGTAGGTGAGGTTCACGCTCTGGCCCTGCACGGTGTTGGCGGGCAGCGCGCCGTTGACCGTGGTCTCGTTCTGGTCCGGCAGGTTCAGGCTGACGCGCAGGCGCTGCACCGAACCGGCGGAGATGGAGCCCGCGATCAGCGAGGCGTTGCTGGTGAGGCTGCTCAGCGGGGTGGCGGCGAGCAGCGCGGCGGTGGTGCCGGAGCACACGCCCGTGGTCGGGTTCCAGGTGCCGCCGTTGCAGGAGGTGACGCTGACCCGCAGGGCCCTGGTGCTGGCGCCGTCGGTGATGAGGGTGCTGGCGCCGGTGGCGGCGACCTGCAGCGTCATGGCCTGGCCGTCCAGGGTGCCGCTGTTGGTGAGGTCGACGTAGCGGTTGATGGTGTCGCCGGGGGCCACGTTGGTGACGGCCTGGTCGAAGCCCGCGCCCTGGGCGGCCATGGTGAGCCTGAGGGTGCCGTCGGTGACCGACTCGGGGGTGACGTTCGCGGCGGTGGCCAGCAGCGTCGCGTAGACGCCGACGCCCATGGCGACGAGCACGGAGCCGCCGATGGCGGCGAAGGCGACCGGGCGCCAGACCGAGCGGCGGGTGCGGGTGGTCTCGGCCGCGGGGGCGGTGGCGGTGGTGCGGTGCTTCACGGGAGCTCCCTGGTGTCCGGTCGGGCTGGCGGTCGTGGTCCCTTGCGTAGGACAAACGATGCGCCGCCGACCTCCGTCGGTCCTCAGGCGTTCCTCAAGCTCACCTCAAGAAAACGACGATCTTGGGACGGCGAGCTTGAGCGGGAGTGTTCCCGCAGGTCAGGGGCGGTTCTCCGGCCGGTGCGGCGGCACGGTTTTCTGCTCGCGCGGGGCGTGCGAGCGGTCGCCGGAGGCGATTTTCGAGCCCGGAGCGGAGGTTCGGCCGCCTCGCGCGACCGGTTGACCTTCAGAAGGTGGTGAAGTTATGGAACTCGGTAAACTACCGACCGGTCACCTCGGCGAAAGGGCTGGTGGAGCGTGGCGCGAGCGGGTGGTGAGGGCGTGGACGCCGCGGTGTCGCGGTTCGTCGAGCGGTTCGCGGGGATGCTCAGCGACGCCGGGATGGCCAGGATGCCCGCGCGGGTGTTCGCGGCGCTGCTGGCGACCGACAGCGGCGCGCTGACCTCCGCGGAACTGTCCGAGCGGCTCCGGATCTCCCCCGCCGCCGTGTCCGGGGCGGTCCGCTACCTCAACCAGGTCAACCTGGTCAGCCGCGAGCGCGAGGCCGGGACCCGGCGCGAGGTGTACCGGATCTACGACGACGCCTGGTACGAGTCGCTGTTCCGCCGCGAGCAGGCCCTCATCAACTGGGAGGGCGCGCTGCGCGAGGGCGCCGAGGCGCTCGCGGGCACCCCGGCCGGGGCGCGGCTGGAGCGGACGCTGGCGTTCACCGAGTTCCTGGAGCGGGAGCTGACGGGTCTGCTGGAGCGCTGGCGCCTGCACCGAAAAGAGCACTTCACGCAGTGATGACCTGTTCGACGCAGCGTCACGACCTTCGAATGCGACTGAACGGCGCTACTAGCCGGTGCCGGAAGTCAGCCAAGATCGATAAAGACCAGGTCTGAACCACCAGTTCGCGCGAACGCCCCACCTTCGAGCCC
>NZ_JBQGCX010001181.1:0-13136 GCF_052038725.1 Actinosynnema sp. | reverse complement strand
GCGGCGGTCCGGGCCAGGCGGCCGAGGCGGCCGGGCGAGGCGGGGTCGTGGAACGGGGCGAACGCCTCGCGCGGGGTGGCGAGCAGCGAGTCGATGACCTCGTCGGACAGGTAGAGGCCCCGGAACGGGTCGTCGGGGGCGGGGTCGGTGGCGCGGCGGGCGGCGACGGCGTCGCGGATGCGCCGCTCCAGCGCGGCGAGTCGGGTGAACAGGTCCCCGGCGCCGACGAGACCCGTGACGCCCGCGGGACTCGTGGTGCTCACGCGACACCGTCGAGCGTGGTGTCGCCCAGGTCCACGCGCACGGTGCGCGCGGGCGGCGCGGCCGGGTAGGCGCGGCCGGTGTCGACCGGCGCGGACACCACGACGTCCAGCGACGGCTTCAGCTCGCCGCCGAGCGCGCTCCACACGTCGGCGAACGCGCGGTCCTCCGGCGGCGGCAGCGCGCAGGACATCGGCACCGGCAGCTCCAGCGCGGCCAGCGAGCCGGTGAGCAGCGAGGCGGGCAGGGACTCGTGCCGCAGCAGCCCCACCAGCAGGTCGGACAGCAGGCGGTGCTCGTCCTCGGTGCGCTGCACCCACGCCGTGACGAGGTAGGACAGCTTGACGTGGCGCGGCGGCAGGCGGCGGGACACGACCTGGCCGCGGTCGTCGTAGGAGTTGAGCATCCCGCGCTGGCGGCGGCGCAGGTCCTCGCGGATGTCGTAGAGGTAGACGTTGACCGTGGGCGCGTTGCGCCGCGCGGCCCAGTCCTTCGTCGGGGCCTCGAAGGCGACCTCGACGTCCGTGCCGCTCAGGGCGTGTTCCCTCACCAGGCGCCGCAGCGCCTCGTCCACCTCGTGGATCATCGCTCAACCATGCGCCGGGCGCGGGCGCGGCGGGCGCGGCGGCGCGGCGGACCTTGGGGCAGGGCGCGCTGCCCGGAGGGACGACGGCGGCTGCCCTCGTGGGCAGCGGTTCAGGGGCCGCCCGGGGGGCGCGGGAGCGCTTCAGCTCAAGTGGCGCAAGGGATTCCCCGAATGCCGGGCTTCACCGGGCGACAGCTGCGCTGTTATGTTGCAACTGTCGCAATACATAGCCCTATCGTGTCATTGCCGAGTGGAATCCGCCGGGTGAACATAGCGCCATGCCAGGAAACGCCTACACGTCGGTGAAGTCGCGCACGGTCGCGGGCGCTCTGCGGACGTACCGCGAGCAGCACGGGCTGAGCTGCGAGGACGTCGCGAGCGTGCTCGGCGTGTCCTCCAGCAAGATCAGCCGGATGGAGACCGGCAAGAGCGGTCTGCAGGTCGAGGACGTCTCCGCGCTGCTGGGGTACTACAAGGTGCCCGGCGCCAGGCGCAGGGAGCTGCTGGACCTGATGCGGCGCGGCGAGGAGCTGGGCTGGTGGGAGCGGCAGGCCGGGCTGCCCAAGCTGTGGCGGGCGCTGATCGACTTCGAGAACAAGGCGACCGCGGTCCACAACTACGAGTCCATGGTCGTGCCGGGACTGGTCCAGACCGCGGAGTACACGCGGGCGCTGATCCGCTCGCTGGACCCGGCGCTGCCCGAGCACGAGCTGGACTCCCTGGTGACCACGCGGATGGCGCGCCAGGCGGTGCTGAACCGGGCGAGCGCGCCGGAGTACCTGGCGGTGCTGCACGAGGCGGCGCTGCGCATCCGGGTCGGCGGCGACGGCGTGATGCGCAGGCAGCTGCGGCACCTGCTGGACGTGGCCGAGCGGTCGAACGTGGTGGTGCGCGTGACGCCGATGGGCGCGGGGGCGCACGTCGGGCTGTCGGGGGCGTTCACGCTGCTGGAGTTCGCGCACGAGCCCGCGGTGGTGTTCGTGGAGAACCAGTCGACGGGGCTGTTCCTGGACGGGGCGGCCGAGGTCGACGGGTACCGGCGGGCGTGGGGGCGGATCGTGGACGTGAGCCTGTCGCCTCGGGCGACGGCGGAGCTGCTGGCGGAGCTGGTGGAGGAGCGGCCGTGACGGACCTCGGCGGTGGCGGCGCGGGCCAGTGCGCGCGGTGGCGCAAGAGCAGCCGGAGCACGAACGTGGCGAACTGCGTGGAGCTGGCGCCGGCGGGAGCGGTGACGGCGGTCCGCGACTCGAAGAACCCGGCGGGCGCGGTGCTGCTGTTCCCCCGGCCGAGGTGGGCGGCTTTCCTGGCGGGGTGGCGGTAGGGCGGGCGCGGTCCCGGCGCTCCCCGCCGACCGACACCCCGACCGCCCCCGGCCCAGGCGGTGGCGGGCAGCCGCCGCCCCCGCGACCGCCGCGTCGTGCGCCCCACCACCGAACCTCCCTCCCCTCCTCCACGCCCGCCGTGGTGTAGACCGCCCACCCTCCGGGTATGCAGCGGTCCACAGCGACGAGGCGAAGGAGCGGACACCACATGGACGGGGTGGAGGTTCGCGTTTCCCTTGCCGCCCGACCCGCCAGCCTCCCCACGCTGCGCGCGATCGCGGCGCAGGTCGCACGATCCGCCGAGGCGACGCCGGAGCTGGCCGTCGACCTCGTCATCGCGGTCGACGAGGCCTGCTCCGCGCTGATCGCGCGCGCACGCGAACGAGCGACCCTCGCCTGCAGGTTCCACACCGACGGCACCTCTGTTCGGTTCCGCGCACACGTCGGCACCTCGGCCGTCACCGTTCCCGGCCATGACTCGTTGTACTGGCGAGTCGTCAGTTCGGTGACCGACGCAGTCACCAGTTGGGTGGACGGTGACGGCCTTCTGCACGTCGAGTTGAGGTGTCGGGGATGAGTGCGGTGGTGGACTTCCAGCCGTTGTTCCGCGAGTTGGCCGAGGCGCAGTCACGCGCTGAACGCCGCCAGGAGCTGCGGGACCAGCTGGTGACGGAGTACTTGCCGATCGCCTGGCACATCGCCGACCGGTTCGCCGAGCGCGGCGAGTCGGTGGAGGACCTGCGGCAGGTGGCCGCCGTGGGCCTGATCCACGCGGTGGACCGGTTCGACGTGCAGCGCGGCATCGACTTCCTCGCGTTCGCCGTCCCGACCATCACCGGCGAGGTGCGCCGCCACCTGCGCGACCAGGGGTGGGCGGTGCGGGTGCCGCGCAGGCTCAAGGAGCTGTGCCTGGCCATCGACGCCGCCCGCGTCGAGCTGGCCCGCGCGAGCGGTCGCACGCCGACGCCGAGCGAGGTCGCCCGGCACCTGAACCTCTCGCTCGCCGAGGTCTACGAGGGGCTGCACGCCACCTCCTCCAACCACATGGTCTCCCTGGACGAGGTCGACTCCGACCACCGCCTCGGCGTCGACGACCCGGCCCTGGAAGTGGTCGAGCTGCACCACGCGCTTGATCCGATGCTTCGCGGGCTACCCAAGAGGGAGCGGAGGATCGTGCTGCTGCGGTTCTTCAAGAACATGACGCAGAGCCAGATCGCCGACTCGGTGGGCGTGTCGCAGATGCACGTGTCGCGCCTGCTCAGCCGGTCGCTCGCCCGCCTGCGGGACCTGCTCGACGAACGCTGAAACGAGGTGGCCACCATGAAGAGGCTCGACTGGCCGCGCCGAGCGGCACTGGCCCTCGGCGTCCTGCTTGTGCTGTGGGGCATCGCGGACCTGTTCGGACTGGGCGGTGGCCCGATCCCGAGCGTGGTGCACGCGGCGGCCGGGCTGGCCGTGGGGTTGTCCGCGGCGAACCGGGACTCGCTGCGCCGCACCGGGATCGCGGTCGGACTGCTGCACCTGGTGGCGTTCGCGCTGGGCGTCGAGGGCACGGGTGGCGCCTTCGACGCGGGCCCGGTCGGGAACTCGCTGAACCTGGTCGTCGGCCTGGCCTGCGTGGCGCTGGCCGTGGCGGGCGCGTGGAGCCAGCGGCGCGAGGCCGAGGAGAAGGGCGAGGACGGGCCCGGTGCGGGCGGTCGGCTGTCATTGGACGACCGCAGCGCCAAGGGCTCCCGGCACGCCCGGCGTTCGCTGCGCGCGCGCCGCGTTCGGCCCAACTCCCCCGCGCGCCTCTGAGGTCGCCTGATCCAGGGACGCGCGGGCGGATTGCCGCCGCACGACGAGGGGTACCACTGCTAGGACCGGTTCGAGCGGGAGGTAGAGAGCGATGCACACGGCTTCCCTGCGCGGCGTGGTCCGCGCCCGCGGCCCGTTCGTCTCGGTGTACTTCGACGCGGGCCACCACCCGGAGCTGCGCTGGCAGACCATGTGCGACCGGCTGGAGGCCGACGGCGCGGACCGGGCGCTCCTGGACGCGCTGGAGGACGCGGTGCTGGCCCGCCCGTCGCAGCCGGGCATGGCGGGCCGGGCGCTGATCGCCGCCGAGGGCCAAGTCGTGCTGGACCGGCACCTGCCGGTGCCGCCCGCGCGGACCGTGGAGCGGCGCGGCGACCTGCCGTACCTGCTGCCGCTGGTGGACCTGTCCGAGCCGCTGGTGCCGCACGTGGTGGTGCAGGTGGACGACCGGGGTGCGGACCTGCGCGGCGTGGACCCGTCCGGCCGCCCGGTCGCGGTGGCCACGGTCGGCGCCCGCTCCTCCGGCGCGGCGCCGGAGCTGGACGTGCTGGAGCTGGACGACGTGGCGCACGAGGCCGCGTCGCTGGTCGACCGGTTGCGCGCGGAACTGCTGGTGCTGGCGGGCCCGATGGCCGCGCGCCGGGCGCTGCGCGTCGCACTGCCCGACCGCTACCACCGCCTGGTGGTGGAGATGGAGGGCCCGGCGGACCCGGCGGTGCACCACCTGGCGGGCCGGGCGAACCGCAACGAGCGCCGCGCCGCCGTGGTGCGCTTCCGCGAGGAGTCGGCGCGGGTGGGCGGTCGGGCCCTGCAGGGGCTGGACGAGGTCATCGTGGCGCTGGAGCGGGGCGCGGTCGCGACGCTGCTGCTGACCGACCCGCTGGTGGGCGACCGGTTCGCGCCGGAGGGCCGGGCGGACGAGGTGCTGCCCGCGCTGGCGGTCGAGCACGACGTGGAGGTGGTCCTGGTCGGCGACGCGCTGCGGTTGACCGAGGACGTGGGCGCGCTGCTGAAGTAGCGCGGTTCCCCCGCCTGACCGCCCCGAATCCCGCTGTGGCGACGACCACAGCCGCGCCTTCCCCCTCTCGAAGACGACACCTCGCTCACCTGCGCGAATCCGGCCTGACCACGGCCTTGCTGCTCCGAACGGCCCAGCGCCCGCTACCGCACTCGCGCTCACCCGCGGAGGCGGACACCGAAGGTGGTGGTTGAGCTCGGTTCGGAATGGGTAGAGAGCGCCCATGACGCAGCCGTGGACCGTCGGGGTCGAGCAGGAGTTCCTGCTCGTCGACCCCGAGTCGCGACGTCCGGTCCCCCTGGCCGAGGCGGTCGCCGAGCACGCGGGCGCGTCGTTCGACGTGCAACGCGAGCTGACCCCGTTCCAGATCGAGGTGGCCACCCCGGTGTGCCACTCGTCCGCCGAGCTCGCCGAGCAGGTCCTCGCGGGCCGCAGGCACCTGGCGAAGGCCGCCCGCGCCGCGGGTGGCGCCCTCCTGGCGTCGGCCGTGCCGCCGCTGGGCATGACCGGGCCGCCCTCGATCACCGAGGACGCCCGGTACCTGAGGATGCAGTACACCCACCGGAAGATGCTGGCCGGGCAGGGCGTGTGCGGGATGCACGTCCACGTCGGGGTGCCGGACCGGGAGACCGCGATCCGCGCGTCGAACGCCCTGCGCCCGTGGCTGCCCTCGCTGCTGGCGCTGAGCGCGAACTCGCCCGTCGAGGAGGGCCAGGACACCGGCTACGCCAGCTGGCGCTCGATCGTGTGGTCGCGCTGGCCGGTCGGCGGCCCCCCGCCGCAGTTCACCAACGCGGGCCACTACGACGCGCTGGTCTCCGCGCTGGTGGCCACCGAGGTCGTGCTGGACCCGGCCATGGTCTACTGGGACGTCCGGCCGTCGACGCACGTGCCGACGGTGGAGATCAGGGTGGCCGACATCCCCCTGACCGCCAAGGACGCCGTGGTCATCGCCGAGCTGGTGCGGGCGTTCGTGCGCACCGCCGCCGACAGCGCGCCGACCGAGCCGGTCAACGACGTGCTGCTGCGCGCCGCCTACTGGCGGGCGGCGCGGGCCGGCGCCGAGGGCCAGGCCATCGACCCGAGGACCGGGGCGCTGGTCCCGGCGCGCGACCTGCTGGCCGAGCTGCTCGCGTTCGGCGAGGACGCGCTGCGCGACGCCGGGGCGCAGGACCTGGTGCGCGGGCACCTGGCCGCGGTGGCGGAGCACGGCGGTGGCGCGGCCAAGCAGCGCAGGGCCTTCCTGAACGGTGAGGCGGACCCCGCCGACGTGGTCGACCTGGTGCTGGCGGAGACCACCGCCGACATCGCCTGACCGTGCTGGGAACACGTGGACGGCGCCGCGAGTGCGGCGCCCTGATGAGAGGAGACCGGCGTGCCTGAACCCGCGACGCTCGCTTCGGTGCGGGTCGAGGAGCCCGAGGACGGTGTGGTGGTGCTGCACGTGTCCGGCGAGCTGGACACCACCAGCGCGGACGAGCTGGCCAGACCGCTCAAGGCCCACCTGGGCGGGGGTGCGCGCTCCGTGGTCGTCGACCTGGGCGGGGTGCGCTTCCTGGGCTCGGCGGGCCTGGAGTCGCTGGTGATGGGCCGCAAGCTCGCCGAGGAGCAGGGGGTGGAGCTGGCGCTGGTGGCGTCGAGCCGCTCCGCGCTGCGCCCGCTGCAGGCGACCGGCCTGGACTCGGTGTTCACGATCAAGCCCACCGTGGAGGAGGCTCTCGCGCGCGGGTGACGCGCGAGCGCCAGCCCCGGAGGGTTCGTCAGCGCCTTCCGGGGATTCGCCCTGCGGTGGTCTGGCCGCAGGGCGAGCACCGGCCGCGCGGGAGAACCCGCGGCGGTCGGACCGGTACGTCGGCAAGCGCTTGCCCCAGTGTTGTGGAGAGCGCTTTCCGCCACCCGTCCGAAGTCGGCGGCTAGTACCCGCGCCGCACCGTGCGGATCGCGCACCGGACCGCGCCGAGCGGCGGCAGCGCCCGACCGCGCGGGGCGACGACCCAGCGGGAGGACCCGGCGGGCACGCTGCCCGGCCCGGTCCAGCACCGCGCCCCCGGCGGGAGCACGTACCCGACCGGGTCCACGTCCGGCTCGGCCAGGAACAACCAGCGCAGCCCGCTGCGCCGGATGGCCAGGATCGGGCCGAGCGGACCGGCCATCGTCAGCTGGTGGCTCACCTCGGCCGCCCAGCTCGCGGGCAGGTCCACCGCGACCGCGTCGCCCGCCAGGAGCAGTTCCCCGTCCTCCACGTGCCACTCGCGCATGGGCCGAAGAGTGGCGGGACCTCGTTGCGGGAATGTGTCCTGGCGCACCTTGCGGCGTTAAACCTCCGCGTGGTCGGGTGACGATCCCGCGTGGCCGGGCGCTCAGGCCCCGGTGGTCGAGCCCGGCCGGACGATCATCAGCACCGTGACGACCGCCCACAGCAGGTTGAACAGCCCGGTGCGCGCGGCCAGCCGCGCGGTGGTCGAGCGCTCGGCGGGCGGCCCGTCCGCCGCGACCGACGCCACCAGCCTCTCCTGCCCCGGCAGCACCTGGAGCACCAGCACGCCTGCGGCGAGCGCGGTCAGGACGATGGACGTGATCAGCCAGGCGTCCCCGAGCACCCCGAGACTGCTGGCGGTGAACATGCCGAACAGCGGCACCGCGATGCCCAGCGCCGCGTACGCCTTGCAGATCCGGTTGAGCAGCTTCAGCTCCCCCGCCCTCCCGGCGCGGGCGGCGGGCGGGAACATGCTGGCGGCCACGGTCACCGGGCCGATGGCCACGATCGCGGTGATCACGTGCACCGCGAGCAGGAACTTGGTCACCGCGCGGTCCAGGGGGTGCCGCGCCGCTCGTGGTGGAAGAGCCGCTCGGCGGCCAGCGCCGCGTCCGCGCCGAGGTAGCGGTCGAGCTGGTGCAGCCCGAGGTCGAGCCCGGAGGTGACGCCGCTCGCGGTGACCAGGTCGCCGTCGTCGGCCACCCGCGCGTCCACGGCCCGCGCCCCGAGCCCGCCGAGCAGCTCCAGCGCGCCGGTGTTGGTGGTGGCCGTGCGCCCGGCGAGCAGCCCGGCCAGCCCGAGCAGCACCGAGCCGCCGCACACCGTGGCGACCACGACGCCCTCGCGCCGGACGGCGGCGGCGAGCGCGCCCGCGAGCGGGGTGGCCAGGGCCGCGCCGAAGACCCGCCGGACGTCGTCCTCGGTGAGCGCGACCGCGCCGGGCACCACGACCAGGTCGGCCCGGTCGGCGTCGACCGGCCCCGCGGCCCGGAGCGAGATCCCCGGCAGCCCGCTGGGCACGAGCCGGGCGCCCTCGGCCGAGACGAGCTCCACCTCGAACGCGGCGCCAGCGCCGAGCGCGGCGGACGCGCCGAGCACCTCGTAGGGGGCGATCGCGTCGAGCGGGTCGAAGCCGTCGAACAGGACGAACTGGGCCAGCATCACTGGTTCCTTCCTCTGGGGGCGCCCCGAACGCTAGGGGCGTGATCCACCTCCCGGAACTGGCGGGAAAGCCACGTTCCGCCTGATTCCCGCCATAAGCTGGCCGGGTGCGCACCGTGGCCGTGCTGGCGCTGGACGACGTGATCCCGTTCGACCTCTCGACCCCGCTGGAGGTGTTCTCCCGCACCGCCCTGCCGGACGGCTCCCCCGCCTACCGGGTGGTGGTGTGCGGCGAGCGCGCGGAGGTCGGGGCCGGGCTGTTCTCGGTGCGCCTCACCGCCGGGCTGGAGGCGCTGGCCGAGGCGGACACGATCATCGTGCCGGGCACCGCGCAGCCGCACGTCCCACCGTCCGATCGGGTGCTGGACGCGCTGCGCGAGGCCGCCGGGCGGGGCGCGGTGCTGGCCTCGATCTGCTCGGGCGCGTTCGCGCTGGCCGCCACCGGCCTGCTCGACGGCCGCAGGGCCACCACGCACTGGATCGCCGCCGACCGGTTCCGCGCGCTGTTCCCGGCGGTCGAGCTGGACCCGGACGTGCTGTACGTGGACAACGGGGCCCTGCTCACCTCGGCAGGCGCGGCGGCGGGGCTGGACCTGTGCCTGCACCTGGTGCGCCGCGACCACGGCTCCGAGACCGCCGCGCACGCCGCCCGGCTGTCCGTGGTGCCGCTGGAGCGGGAGGGCGGGCAGGCGCAGTTCATCCCGTCCACGCACCCGGTGGCCCCGGAGGGCTCGGAGCTGGAGCCGCTGCTGGCGTGGCTGGACGAGAACTGCGCGCGCGAGCTGACCGTGGACGACATCGCCGCCCGAGCCGCCATGAGCACCCGCACGCTGAACCGGCGCTTCCGCGCGCAGACCGGCACGACCCCGCTGCGCTGGCTGCACGTGCGGCGGGTGCGGCTGGCGCAGCGGCTGCTGGAGGCGACCGGGCGGCCGGTGGACCTGATCGCCGGCCAGGTCGGGTTCGGCTCGCCGACGGCGTTCCGGGACCGGTTCAAGCGGGTGGTCGGCACCAGCCCGCAGGCGTACCGGGCGGCGTTCCGGGGGGAGCGGGGCCGGTCTTCCCCCGAACCGCCGCTCGGGTGAGACTGAACGGGTGACACCGGGCCCCCGACCAGCGGTGTCGATCTCCACGGGCGCGGTCGCGCGGGTGGAGGAACCCCGCGCGCCCCCGCGGCGTCGGTGTGGTGGGGGACCGATCGGAGCCGGGGGGAGAGCATGTCCGCTGAGGTGTTCGGGCCGTACCGCGTCGAGGGCCTGCTTGGTCGCGGCGGCATGGGCGAGGTGCACCGCGCCTACGACACCGCGCACGACCGGGTCGTGGCGCTGACGCGCTTGTCGGCGGTGTACCACACGGACGCCGAGTTCCGGGCGAGGTTCCGGCGGGAGTCGCAGGTCGCGGCCCGGTTGCGGGAGCCGCACGTGATCCCGATCCACGCCTACGGCGAGATCGACGGCACGCTGTACCTGGACATGCGGCTGGTCGAGGGCGAGGACCTGTCGGACGTGCTGGAGCGCGGGCCGGTCGAGCCCGAGCGGGCGGTGCGGATCGTGCGGCAGGCCGCGAGCGCGCTGGACGCCGCGCACGCCGACGGGCTGGTGCACCGGGACGTGAAGCCGTCCAACATCCTGCTGTCGGCCGGGGACTTCGTGTACCTGGTCGACTTCGGCATCGCCCGCAGCGCGGCGGGGGACAGCACGCACATCACCGCGTCCGGCGAGGTGCTGGGGACGCTGGACTACATGGCGCCCGAGCGGTTCAGCGGGACCGACGTGGGCGGCGCGGTGGACGTGTACGCGTTGGCCGGGGTGCTGTTCGCCTGCCTGACCGGGCGCAGGCCGTTCACCGCCGAGGGCACGGCCGCGCAGATCTGGGCGCACATGCAGGAGGAGCCGCCGAGGCCGTCCGAGGCGCGGCCGGGGGTGCCCGCGGCGCTGGACGCGGTGATCGCGCGCGGCATGGCCAAGGACCCGGCCGCCCGGTACCCGACCGCGAGCGCGCTGGCCGAGGCGGCTGCGGCGGCGCTGGACGGGACGGCGGTGGTGCCCGCGGGGACGCGGGTGCACCAGCGGACCGGGCCGCAGGCGGGACCGCGGCAGGTCGAGCCGCAGCGGGTGGGGCCGCCCTCGCAGCCGGTCCCGGCGCAGGCGGGGCCCGCCCAGAACCCGGCCGCCCAGAACCCGCCTGCCCAGAACCCTCCCGCCCGGACCGCGCAGCAGCACCCGCCGGTCCCGACCGCGCCGAACACCCGGCCGCAGCAGCACGGCCCGTTCTCCGGACCGCAGCAGACGTCGTTCTCCGGGCCGCAGCGGTTCCCGCTCTCCGGCCCCCAGCCGAACTGGGGCCACCCGCCCGCGCCCGCCTCGACGCGGTCCGCGCGGCTCGCGGTGCTCGGCGCGGTGCTGGTGGTGCTGGTGGCGGCGGGCGCGATCGGCGCGGCGACGTGGCCGTGGGGCGGGAAGGCGCAGACCGGCCAGGGCGGCGGCACGAGCAGCGCCGCCACCACGACCTCCGCCACCACCGGCACGACCACCGGGACCACCACCGGCACGGGCGCCACCCCCCGCACCGGTTCCGCCGAGGACCGGCGGACGCTGTCCGAGCGGCTGCCGAAGATCTACCGGCTGTCGTCCTCGTGCGCGGACGGCGACGTGGGCGGCACCGGCGCGGTGGCCGCGTCGACCTGCGGCGCGCCGACGATGGACACCGCGGGCATGACCTCGCCGACCAGTGCCGACTTCCTGCTGTTCGCGGACCGGGCGGCGCAGGACAAGCACTTCGCCGACCTGGTGAAGGCCGAGGACATCCCGCGCGACGACTCGCAGGGCGGGTGCCGCCCCACCACGCAGCGGACGCACTACTCGACCTACTGGCGCCAGGTCACCGGGGTCACCGAGGGCGACTTCACCACCTGCTTCGTCAAGGACGGCAGCGGTCAGGTGTGGTGGGTGGACACCGAGACGCTGACCACCGGCGTGCTGCGGTCCACCACCGCCACCACCCCGGACGGGCTGGAGGCCCTGGACCTGTGGTGGAACATGTGGGTGCTGTCCCAGGACCGCTAGCCGCGCTCCCGCCCGATGTCCTCGAACCACAGCTCCGGCCGGGCCGCGGTGAACGCGGTCATCAGCTCGACGCACCCGGCGTCGTCCACGAGCACGATCTCCACGCCGTGCTCGGCCAGCCAGTCGTGGCCGCCGCTGAACGTGCGGGCCTCGCCGATGACCACCCGCGAGATGCCGAACTGCCGCACCAGCCCCGAGCAGTACCAGCAGGGCGACAGGGTGGTCACCATGGTGGTCCCCCGGTAGCCCGCCCTGCGCCCGGCGGCGCGGAAGGCGGCGGTCTCGGCGTGCGTGGAGGCGTCGTCGTCCTGCACGCGCCGGTTGTGCCCGCTGCCCCACAGCTGCCCGTCCGGGCCGAACAGCGCGGCGCCGATCGGGATGCCGCCCTCGGCGAGCCCGGCGCGCGCCTCGGCCACCGCGACGGCGAGCAGGTCGGCGGGATCGGCGGTGCGGTTCACGGGTGCGTCGGCCACGCGCTCGAACCTAGCGCCACCGGACCGCCGGGGCACGGGTCCGATCGGCTCAGGGCTCGACCCGCTTGAGCCGCCACAACCCGGCGGTGTCGAGCACCACGGGGGTCGGGTGCACGTCCAGCGGGGACGCGGCGGGACCCACCCTCGGGTTGTTGCGCAGCGCGATGAGCACGGTGCCGCTGTCCACCGGCACGACCCGCCAGGACAGCGGGGACCGGGTGGTGGCGACCTCGTTGCCCGCCTCGGGGCGCCCCAGCACGTTGAGGTGGCGGTCGGTCCCCGGCACCGCGAACGAGCAGGTGGCGTCCGGGAAGCAGGACACCGACCACACCTGGCTGCCCGGCGCGCCCTCCGCGTCCAGCACGACCTTCCCGTCCGGCCCGTCCAGGGCGGTGAGCAGGGCCTCCGGGCCGTCGTCGGCGCGCGCCTGCGCGACCGTGAAGCGGCCCCCGCCCGGTCCTGGGGCGGCCTCGATCGGGCTGGCCGAGGCGGTGGGCGCGGTGGTCAGCGCCATGAGCGCGGCGGCGGTCAGCGCCGCTGTTCGTCGGATGTCCATGCCGTCCGGTGTCCCACAGGTCGGGTGGTCGCCACACCCCCTTTCACCCGTTGGTGCAGCAACTTCCGCCCCCGACGGGCCCCGGCCGAGTCCGCTGTGGACGCGCCCGACAAGTCCACAGTGGACCGGTCACGCGCCGAAGCACAGGAACCCCGCCCCCGCCGCGAACTCCAGATCACCGAGCTCGGCGTGCGCGGCCTGGGCCCGCGCGAGCGCGGTCGCGGGCGGCAGCCCGTCCCGCAGCCCCCGGTGCAGCTCGACCACCAGCGGCGCGGTCTCCTCGGCGGGCACCGGCACGACCGGCGCGACGAGCGCCCCGGTGCCCGCGCCGAGCAGCGCGGCGGTGAACCCCAGCAGCTCGTCGCCCGGCCGCACCGCCGACAGCCCGGAGTCGCAGGCCGACAGCACCACCCGCGCGGGCGGGGCGGCGAGCCGCTGCAGGTCGTAGCCGGTGAGCGGGCCGTCCGCCAGCTCCAGCGCGGAGAACAGCGGGTTGTCGGCGCGGAAGGTGCCGTGCGCGGCCACGTGCGCGAGCGGCGCGCCGTCAATGGCCGCCGCGACCGCGTCGACCGTCGCCCCCTCCCCCGCCAGCACCAGCGCGTCGCCGGTCAGCGCGGCCACCGCGTCGACCTCGCCGCGC
>NZ_JBQGCX010001180.1:0-6287 GCF_052038725.1 Actinosynnema sp. | reverse complement strand
TCCGGCGGAGGGCGTGGTGCTCACCCGCGCCACGCTAGTGCGCCGACGGGTCGGATGCTGGCAGTACGCCGGTGCGTGAGAGGTCGGCGTACCACCGCGCGCTCGCCTTGGGCGTGCGCACCTGGGTCTCGTAGTCCACGTGCACGATCCCGAACCGCTTCTCGTACCCGTACGACCACTCGAAGTTGTCCATCAGCGACCACGCGAAGTACCCGCGCACGTCAGCCCCGCCCTCGCGCGCCCGCGCGACGGCCGCGATGTGCGAGTCCAGGTACGCCACCCGGTCCGCGTCGGCCACCGACCCGTCCGGCGACACGCCGTCGTCGAACGCCGCCCCGTTCTCGGTGATCACCATCGGCGGCAGGTCGGGGTACTCGCGCGCGTTCTGCAGCAGCAGCTCGGTGAACTGCTCCGGCACGATCTCCCAGTCCATCGCGGTGACCGGCCGCCCGTAGCGCAGCTCCCGGTCCACCGGAAGCCCGTCCGCGTCGACCGTCGAGCCGTCCTCGGCGGTGCCGGAGTACCTGGAGCTGGTGTAGTGGTTGATCCCCAGCACCTCGATGGGCTGGGAGATCAGCTCCAGGTCGCCCTCCCGCACGGGCAGCTCTGCGCCGCGCGCGGCGAGGTCGGCGACCACGTCGGCCGGGTACTCGCCGGTGACCACCGGGTGCAGGTAGATGCGCCTGCCGAGGCCGTCCGCGCGCCGGGCGGCCTCGCGGTCGAGCTCGCTGTCGGTGGCGGGCGCGGCGTGGCCCATGTTCAGCGTGATGCCGAACTCGGTGGGCTTGGTCGCCGCCTCGCGCATCCGCTGGGTGGCCAGGCCGTGGCCGAGCAGCAGGTGGTGCACGGCCTTGATGGCGTCCGGGAAGTGCGTGCGGCCGGGCGCCTGCCTGCCGACGTGGTAGCCGAGCATCGCCGAGCACCACGGCTCGTTGAGCGTGGTCCACGTGCGCACCCGGTCCTGCAGCGCGTCGAACACCAGCATCGAGTAGTCGGCGAAGCGGTAGGCGGTGTCGCGGACGGGCCAGCCGCCCGCGTCCTCCAGCTCCTGCGGCAGGTCCCAGTGGTAGAGCGTCACCCACGGGTCGACGCCCTTGGCGAGCAGCTCGTCCACGAGCCGGTCGTAGAACGCCAGGCCCTTGGGGTTGGCGGGGCCGACGCCGCCCGGCTGGACGCGCGGCCAGGCCACCGAGAACCGGTAGGTGTCGACGCCGAGCGAGCGGATCAGCTCCACGTCCTCGGGCATCCGGTGGTAGTGGTCGCAGGCCACGTCGCCGTTGTCGCCCTCGTGCACCATGCCGGGGACGCGGCAGTAGGTGTCCCAGATGGACGGTCCGCGCCCGTCCTCGGCCACCGCCCCCTCGATCTGGTAGGCGGAAGTGGCCACGCCCCAGCGGAACGAGGGGGGCAGCGACGCGATGGCCGGGTCGAACCCGGCGGCGCGTGCGGTGGTGTCCACAGTGGATCTCCTCCTGGAGGTCAGGACCCGTTGTCGTGAACGGGGTGCAGCCAACAGGCCACGGCGCGGTCGGCGCCCGGCTGGTCGCCGGGGAGGCCGAGCGCCGGGACCTCCACACCGCAACGCTCCATTGCGCGCGGACAGCGGGGGTGGAACGCGCAGCCCGAGGGCATTCCGCGCAGGTCCGGCGGTGAGCCGGGGATGCCCGCGAGCAGGCGGCGGGGGCCGCGCAGCGCGGGGAACGAGCCGAGGAGGCCCTCGCTGTACGGGTGCAGCGGCGTCCGGTAGATCTCCGAGGACCCGGCCTGCTCGACGATGCGCCCGCCGTACATGATCGCGATCCGGTCGGAGAACTCGACCAGCAGCGACAGGTCGTGGGTGATGAACACGACCGAGAACCCGAGCCGCTCGCGCAGGTCCACGAGCTGGCGCAGGATCTGCCGCTGCACCACCACGTCCAGCGCGGTGGTCGGCTCGTCCATGATCACGACCTCGGGCTCCAGCACCAGCGCCATGGCGATCATGACGCGCTGGCGCATCCCGCCGGAGAGCTGGTGCGGGTAGCTGTCGAGCCGGTCGGCGGCGATGCCGACGAGCGCGAGCACCTCGCGGGCCCGCGCGAGCCGGGAGGCCTTGGTGCTGCTCGGGTCGTGGGCTGCGACGACGTCGGTGAGCTGGGTGGAGATCCGCTTGACCGGGTTGAGCGAGTTCATCGCGCCCTGGAACACGATCGCGGTCTCGGCCCAGCGGAACGCGCGCAGCCGCTCGTCGGACATCCGCAGCACGTCGACGGGCCCGTCGGGGCCGTGGTAGAGCACCTCGCCGGAGGCGACGACGCCGGGCGGCGGGAGCAGCCTGGTCATGCCGTAGGCGAGGGTGGACTTGCCGCTGCCGCTCTCGCCCGCGAGGCCGAGGACCTCGCCGCGGTGCAGGGTCAGGTCGCCGTCGCGCACGGCCCGCACGGCGTCGGCGCCGAGGCCGTAGTCGACGTTGAGGGCTCGGATCTCCAGGACCGGCTCGCTCACGACTCCCCCTCCCCGGTGGTGCGGGCAGTATCGCCCTCGGTGGTGTTCCCGGTGCGGCGGCCCCCGGCCGGGATGTCCTTGCCTGCGGCCGGGATTTCCCCGGTGGCAGCCGGGATGTCCTTGGTGGCGGCGGGTTTCGGCGCGGGCGCCAGCACCGGCGTGAAGCCGACGCGCATCCGCACGGTGCGGCCGTCCTCGGTCTTCGCGGTGGTCCTGCCGCCGCCGCGCAGGCGCGGGCTGACGAACTCGTCGATGCCGAAGTTCACCAGCGACAGCGCGGTGCCCAGGAACGCGATCGCGAGCCCGGCGGGCACGAACCACCACCACGCGCCCTGCGCGAGCGCCTGCTGGCCCTGCGCCCAGAACAGCACGGTGCCCCAGTTCCAGGTGCCGCTCGCGGACACCCCGATGAACGCCAGGGTGATCTCGGAGACGACGGCGAAGATGACCGTGCCGACGAAGCCGGAGGCGATGACCGCCGTCAGGTTCGGCATGATCTCGAAGACGATGATCCGCCAGGTGGACTCGCCGGTGGCGCGCGCGGCCTCCACGTAGTCCCTGCGGCGCAGCGACAGCGTCTGCGCGCGCAGCACCCGCGCGTTCCACGCCCACGAGGTGAGACCGATGACCAGCGCGATGGTGACGTCGGTGGTCTCGGGCAGCGACGAGGTGATGATGATGATCAGCGGCAGCGCCGGGATGACCAGGAAGACGTTGGACAGCGCGGAGAGGCCCTCCGCGCCGAACCCGCCGAGGTAGCCGGAGGTGACGCCGACCAGCACCGACAGCACGGTGGCGATGGCGGCGGCGAGGAACCCGACGAGCATGACGCTGCGGGTGCCCACGACCACCTGGCTGAAGATGTCCTGGCCGAGGTGGGTGGTGCCGAACCAGTGCGCCGCCGACGGGCCCTGCATGACGTCGGAGCTGCGCGCGGACGGGTCGTGGGGCGCGATCCACGGGCCGATCACGGCGATCAGCGCGAACAGGCCGAGCACGACGAGTCCGGTGGTGGCCTTGGGGTTCGCGACGAACCGCAGCCTGCTGCGCTTGGCGGGCGCGGCGGAGGGCGCGGTCCCGGTCGTGGTGGGGATGACGGCCATCGCTCAGCCCTCCCGTCGGGTGCGCGGGTCGAGCGCGAGGTAGGCGAGGTCGGCCAGGAAGTTGGCCGCCAGCACGGACAGCGTGATCATCAGGAAGATGCCCTGCATGAGCGGGTAGTCCTTGGCGCCGACCGCCTGGAACAGCAGCAGGCCGAGGCCGGGGTAGGAGAACACGATCTCCACCAGCAGCGTGCCGCCGACGATGAAGCCGAGCGAGAGCGCGAAGCCGGAGACGTTGGGCAGCAGGGCGTTGCGCGCCGCGTAGCCGACCATGACGCGCCGGTCGGTGAGGCCCTTGGCGTGCGCGACGGTGACGTAGTCCTCGGACGACACCGTCACCATCATGTTGCGCATGCTCAGGATCCAGCCGCTCATCGACGACACCAGGATCGTCAGCGCGGGCAGCAGGCCGTGCCGCAGCACGCTGCCCGCGAACTCCAGGTCCGGGTTCGGCACCAGGCCGATCTCGTACGCGCCGGAGGCCGGGAAGAAGCTGCCGGGACCGGCGAGCAGGGCGATGGCGAGCAGGCCCAGCCAGAAGTACGGGATCGAGGACAGGAACGTGGTGACCGGGATCAGCAGGTCCGCGAGGGAGCCGCGCCGCCAGCCGACGACCGTGCCGAGCGCGGTGCCGAGCAGGAAGCCGAGCACCGTGGTGATGCCGACCAGCCCGACGGTCCACGGCAGGCCGCCGCTGATCACCTCCGACACCGGGGTGGGGAAGAAGGTGAAGGACATGCCGAGGTCGCCGGTGAGGATCTGGCCGAGGTAGCGGAAGTACTGCTCGACCAGGCTCGCCTCCTCGTCCAGCCCGAAGAGGATGTACAGCGACTCGACGGCCTCGGTGGTCATCTGGCCCCTGGTCTTGGTGATCAGGGCCTGGACCGGGTCGCCGGGGATGAGCCGGGGGATGAAGAAGTTGATGGTCAGCGCGGCCCACGCGGTGAACGCGTAGAAGGCGGTGCGCTTGAGGACCTGGCTCACCTCCCGCTCACCTCCGCGTCGAAGAGCCAGCAGGCGGCGAAGTGGCCGGGCTGGTCGCCGACGTCGAACCGGGGCGGGACCTTCTCCCGGCACACGTCCATCGCGAAGGGGCAGCGCGGGTTGAACCGGCAGCCGGACGGCGGGTCGATGAGGCTGGGGGGTTCACCGCTCCCCCCGTCCTTCGACTCCACCGCGGGGCGATCGGGGTCGGGCGCGGAGTCGATGAGCAGCTGCGTGTACGGGTGCGCGGGGTTCTGCGTGACGGTCTCGCTGTCGCCGCCCTCGACCACGCGCCCGGCGTACATCACGCAGGTCTCGTCGGCGAAGTAGCGCGCCGACGCGATGTCGTGGGTGATGTACAGGATCGCCAGGTGCAGGCGCTCCTTCAAGTCCCGCAGCAGGTTCAGCACGCCGAGGCGGATCGACACGTCGAGCATCGACACCGGCTCGTCGGCGAGCAGCACCTCGGGGTCGGCGCCGAGCGCGCGGGCGATGGCCACGCGCTGGCGCTGGCCGCCGGACAGCTCGTGCGGGAACTTGTCGACGTACCGCTCGGGCGGGGTGAGCTGCACGCGGGTGAGCAGGTCGGACAGCGCGGCCTCCAGCTCCTGCGCGCTCTTCCCGGCGTTGCCGTGGATCTTCAGCGCCCTGGTGAGGTGGTAGCGCACGGTGTGCACGGGGTTCAGCGAGGCGAACGGGTCCTGGAAGATCATCTGGACCCGCTTGCTGTACCCCCGGAACGCCCGGCCGCCCTTGACGGCGGTGACCTCGCCGCGCAGCCGGATCTCGCCGGAGGTGCGCGGGTAGAGCTGGGCGAGCAACCGGGCGACGGTCGACTTGCCCGAGCCGGACTCCCCGACCAGCGCGGTGACCCGGCCCGCGCGCAGCGCGAGCGTGACGTCGTCCACGGCGTGCACCGCGCGGGCGCCCCTGGTCAGCAGTTGCCTCCCGCGCCCCCGCAGCGGGAAGTGCTTGGTGAGGCCATCGGCCTCCAGGACCACGTCGGTGGTCCCGGAGGCCGAGGCGGAGCGCTCGGTCATGCGGCGGGCTTCAGCTCGAGGACGATCTGCAGCGCGTTCTCCAGGGTCATCTGGGCGGGCGCGTAGGGGTTCTCGGCGTCGGGCCAGCCGGTCCAGTTGCGGGTGGTGTACTCGCCGCCGCCGTTGGCCGCCGAGGTGATGATCA
This sequence comes from Actinosynnema sp., assembly GCF_052038725.1. Lineage (NCBI taxonomy): Bacteria > Bacillati > Actinomycetota > Actinomycetes > Pseudonocardiales > Pseudonocardiaceae > Actinosynnema > Actinosynnema sp. Next base: position 531 of record NZ_JBQGCX010001180.1, on the reverse strand, counting down.
CCGGCATGTCGCGCACGAAGATCTGCTGGAGCAGGGTCATCGCGGCGGTGCGGGAGGCGTCGTCGGGGGCGGTGGCGTACTGCTCCAGCGCCGCGGTGGCCTCGGGGTTCTCGTAGCGGCCGTAGTTGCCGTTGATGCCGCCCTGGCCGACCGGCTTGTACAGCGCGCCGTCCATGATGGACTGGTAGATGTCGTACGGCGTCGGGCCGTTGTTGGTCCAGTGCAGCGCGGCCTGGAAGTCGCCGGTGTCCAGCGCCTTGGTCCAGGCGTCGACGTTCTGCAGCTCGACGGTGGCCTCGATGCCGATGTCGGAGACGTTGTCCTTGATGATCTCGACGTTGGTGACGTAGTCGGACCAGCCGGACGGCACGGTCATCTTCAGCGTCACGGGCTTGCCTGACGGGTCCTTGAGCTTGTCGCCGTCGTAGCTGAAGCCGTTGTCGGTCAGCTCCTTCTTGGCCGCGGCGACGTCCACCTCGACGGTCTTGCCCTTGAACTCGTCGGCGATGAACGGGTCACCGGCGGGCGTGG